>JANYCE010000332.1 GCA_025360445.1 Betaproteobacteria bacterium | reverse complement strand
CGCCATGTGTCGTGACCGGCAACTCTCCGCCGATGCCAATGCGCCCGCCCGCAACAAATGCGCCGCCCTCCCCCTTCTTGCAGAAACCGAGGTCTTCGAGCTCGACGATCACGGTGATCGTAAAGCAGTCGTAAATTTGTGCGAAATCCATGTCGGCAGGGGTGAGTCCTGCGCTCCTGAACGCCGCAGCGCCTGCATCTACTGCACCGGTCGTCGTAAGTTCGGTGTCGCCGATGTGACTGTGGCGACACCCGTAGCCCTGTCCCAGCAGATGCACTGGCCTCATCTTTAAATCGCGCGCACGATCTTTGCTCGTAACGATCGCCGCAGCGGCGCCGTCGCTCACGATCGCGCAATCCAAAATATGCAGTGGCGACGCGATTTTTTTTGAATTTAAAACGTCGTTTATCGTAATCGGTTCGCGCTTGTGTGCGTTCGGATTCAGGCTGGCGTGATGTCGCAGTGTGACTGCAACTTCGGCCATCTGCTCGCGCGTCGTGCCGTATTCGTGCATATGGCGCTGAGCGACAAGCGCATACAGCGACGGCACCAGCGGTCCGTACGGCACCTCAAACTGGGGATGCGCGCTGCCGCCCTCGGCCATGCTTTTGACAGCGGTGGCGCGAGTGGAATGCGACAACAAATTTTGACCAGCGACGCACAACACGGTGGTGCATTGACCGGTGGCGATTGCCATTGCGGCCTGGTGGATCATGCCGCAGCCGGAGGCGCCTGCGATGTCGACGGTCGACAGATACTTCGCGCGCACGCCGAGATGATGGGCCACCACACCGCACGGCATATTCCAATGTTCGACCCGCACCGGTGTAGTCAGCAAGCCATCGATATCCGACATTTTGAGGCCGGCATCGGCGAGCGCCGCCTGTGCGGCATCGGTTTGCAACTGCAATGCCGAGCGATCGGGCACCCGGCCAACCCGGCTTTCGCCGATACCGACTATTGCTGCTTTGGATTCCCGCATCATCAATCCGCGATCTTTACGCCGCGCAAAAGATCGCGCGAGATCACGATGCGCTGAATTTCAGATGCACCTTCGCCGACACGGTAATGACGCACGTCGCGGTAGAAGCGCTCGACCGGAAAGCCGCGGATCACTCCCATGCCGCCATGTATCTGCACCGCGCGGTCGGCCACACGCCCGACCATTTCGGACGCGAACAGTTTGCACATGCTGCCCGCCGACCCGACGTTGTCGCCCTTTTCCAGACGACGCAGCACGTCGTAGCACAGCGCGCGCGCGGCGGCGATATCAACCGCGGAGTCGGCGAGCATCCACTGAATCGCCTGACGCTCGGCGAGCAGCTTGCCGAACGTGCGGCGGATTTTTGCATGCTCGGCCGAACGTTCGAGCAGAGACTCGGCCGCGCCGACGCACGAGCAGGAAACCGACATGCGCCCATCATTTAGCGAGCCCATCGCCACCTTAAACCCCGCGCCCACTTCGCCGATGACAGCGTCCGCAGAAATCTCACAATTTTCGAATGTCAGCTCAGCGAGCTTGATCGAATCGGTTGCAATTGTGGTGTCGACGCGCGTGACCGAAAACCCGGGTGTGGCGCGGTCGAGCAAGAAGGCAGTGATGCCGCCGCGCGCGCGTTTTTCCGGATCGGTCACCGCCATCACCATAATTACATCCGCGACGTGCCCGCCGCTGATGTAGTGTTTGCGTCCGTTGAGTGTCCACCCCGTAGCATTTTTTTCAGCGCGAGTGCGCATGCCGGCGGCGTCGGAGCCGGCTTCCGGCTCGGTCAGCGCAAATGCCGACTTCAGCTTGCCTGCCGCGAATCCGCGTAAATACTTTTCTTTCTGCGCGGCAGTTCCATGGCGTGTAATGGCCATCGGCGTCATGCCGCTCGAATAATTGGCGGCGATCGTGAACGCGCGGTGTAAACGGCTGAATTCTTCGAGTGCGATGCAATACTGAAAAAGACTGAGGCCGCCACCGCCATACTCGGCCGGCAGGCGCATTCCGCAATACCCGTTCTTCTGCATCAGTTCGATCAGCCCGGCAGGAATTTCGCCGGTGCGGTCGATCTCCTCAGCCCACGGCCCCAACTCGCGTTCGGTGAAGCGCCGCACCGCCTCGCGCATCGCACGCAGTTCGTCGCTTAGTTCGATATCCAATGCGGTGGTTTCCATTACAGCGTTCCTTATAGATATTTGATAACTAAGCGACAGCGCATTTGCTGGAAGTCCCGCTCGGGTGAGGGAAGAGCCATAGTAGGGCGCAATAACCAACGGGCATTGCGCCAATAACATTTCAAACCCTGAACACCACCGCGACAAACCATCGAAAAGTACCTCTGATGGGGCTTGGTCGATTCTGCTCCGTGACGTCCACACCCCTCAAGGGGCTATTCAGAAAATAAATGTTGCGACACTTTAATCCGGCGCAATGCCCGCCGGTTATTGCGCCCTACGATTTCTGAAGTGTTTTATGAAAATCTCGATATTCGCGTTCTAGTAATTTTAGATATCACGCTTGCGCACGTTTAACGATCAACGCGTCGACGACGCGCGCGCCGTCACCGATCGCATTCAGCAGCAGCGGATTAATGTCGAGTTCGGCGATTTGATCTCCGCAATCATGCCCGAGCCACGACAGGCGCACGATCAAATCGCACAACACATCGATATCGCGCGGCGCCGCGCCACGCACGCCTTCGAGCATTTTATAGCCGCGCAACTCGCGCAACATCGCACGAGCCTGCCGCCCGTCGATGGGCGCCACCCGATAAACAATATCATGCAGCACTTCGACATGTATGCCGCCCAGCCCCGCCACTACTACCGGACCGAAGACCGGGTCGTTCACAAGCCCAAGCATGAACTCGAGACCGGGCGGCGCCATTTGCTGAACCAGCACGCCCTCGAGCCTGGCGCCTTTTTTGTAGTGCGCTGCCGCGGCCATCACCTCGTCGTATGCGCGGCGCACTGCGGCATCACCGCTCACATGCAATCGTATAGCGTGTGCTTCAGTTTTGTGCGGAATGTCGACTGACTCTATCTTGAGCGCGACCTCGCCGCCAAGTTCACACGCGATGCGTGCGGCGTCGGCTGCGCTACCCGCGAGTGCTTCGCGCGTAACCGGAAAGCCATAAGCGGCAAGCACGGCTTTACTGGTGCGTTCGGTTAACGTGCCGGTCGCCGCAGCAATCTGCGCTCGCGCAGCGTCGACATCGATGCCAGCCGGTCGCTGCGGCGCGGTGGAAAGTGATTGGCGCAATAATTCTCCATAGCTCATTGCCGCGCGCAACGCTTTCAGACAACTCAAGGTATTGCGGTAAACAGGCACACCTTCGAGCGCGAGGCTTTTCGCGGTGAACGCAGGGTCATCATTGCAGGCGCCCGTCCACAAAATTGCCACCGGTTTTGTGGCGCGCTTGGCAGCTTCAGCCGCCTGGCGCACGTCGCTCGCAACCGACAAGGTGAAAATCGGCACTATCACATCGACGTTGTCATCGGCAGCGATTGCCTCGATGCACCGCTTGAACATGTCCGGATGGCCGATCGCCGCGTTGGTGACATCGGTGGGGTTGGCCGTCGTGCCATGTTTCGGCAGCACTTGCGCAAGCGCGGCCAGCGTGTTGTCTCCATACGCGGGAAAGCTCATGCCGAGATTTGCACCGAGATCGACCAGCAGCACACCATTGCCGCCTGAAATGGTCGTCGCCGCAACGCGACGGCCGCGCGGCCACCGGCGGGTCCGCAATAGCATTGCCGTCTCGTATAGCTCATTGCAGTCGTCGACGCGGATGATGCCGCACTGGCGCAGCGCCGCATCGCAAACTTCGTCGGCGCCGGCCATCGCTCCGGTATGCGATGCAGCCGCGTGGCTGCCGGCTGCCGTGCGTCCGAGCTTCAGCATGACAATCGGTTTCCCAACCTCTGCCGCGCGCTGCGCAACTTTTAACAACCGCGCTCCATCCGGAATATTCTCGGCGAGCACCATGACCACATCGGTGCCCGGATCGGCGATCATGAACTCGATGAAGTCGAGAATATTCAGATCGGCAGAATTGCCGCAGCTCACTTCATAGCTGATGCCGACGCCGGCTTCCTGCGCACGCCACATTACATTGACCTGGCCGGCGCCACCGCTTTGCGCAACGACGCCGACGTTGCCGGCGGGTTGCCGTATAGCGACCGTCGCCGAAGTCGTCATCGCAAAGCCGTCAATGAAATTAACGATGCCGTTGCAGTTCGGGCCCATGATGCGCATGCCGGTCTTGCGCGCAAATGCGGTGATAGCAGCCTGCATCGCGCGCCCTTCAGTCGTGCCGGTTTCGGCGAAGCCGCCCGTGTAAACCGTCGCAAACCGCGCGCCGCGCGCCGCGCAATCTTCCAGTATCGTCATCACGCGTTCCGCCGGCACCACGATACCCACGTGATCAGGTGCTTCGGGCACATCGCGCACGCTCGCATAACACTTTAGGCCGCGCACTTCCTTAAACCGCGGGTTGACCGGAAAAACCTTGCCTTGATATCCGAAATTCATCATGCGCATCAAAACGCGGCCGGCGAAACGCGTGAGATCGTCAGTCGCACCGATCAGTGCCACGCTGGCGGGCGAAAAAAACGGCTGGAGATCGGGCGCTGACTCGTTCACTGCGGAACTCCTGAATGTTTTATGACGGATCACCGCGCGAGGCCGACGTCGATCAGCACGTTTTTATAATCGTCATACTGGGCCTTGAGCAACTTTCGCGTGTCGGCGCTCTTGAGGAAATGGCTTTCCCAGTAATTGGTGTCGATTTCTTTTTTCCAGTCATCCGTGTCGACGACGGCGGCCAGCACGCTTTCCCAGTATGCGATCTGGGCGGCGCTCATTCCTTTGGGCCCGATTACACCGCGGGCGCTCGAGAACACGCTGTCCGAGCCCTGCTCTTTCCACGTCGGCACCGCTGCAAAAGCGCCGGCAACGCGGACGGGCGATGACACGGCGATGACGCGCAACCTGCCCGCCGACATATGCGGCGCGGCGCCGGACACCGGCACCGCGGCAACATCGACGTGTCCGCCCATCACGTTCGTCAGCGATTGCACGCCCGAATTAAACACCACAAATTTTAATTTCCTGACGTCAACACCCGCGCGTTTGAATGCAACCATCGTTGCAATATGATTCGAGCCGCCGAGACTCGCCGCAACGGCAAAACTTGCCGAGCCCGGGTCGGCCTTCAATTTCGCGATCAGATCTTTGCCGCTGCGCAAAGGACCGTCCGCTTTGACGACGAACGCGACGTACTCGTTGAAGAGCTGCGCTATCGGCGTGACGTCGGTATACGTAATCGGGCTCGCGCCGAGGATGTGCTCGACCAGCAGATTGATCGGACTGACCGAAAGGTACGCGCCGTCGCCCGCGTGCTGATTCAGATAGCTCCAGGCGATCACGCCGCCCGCACCGACCTTGGAGACCACCGTCAGCGGCGCTTCGACCAGTTTTTTCTGCTGCATCACGCGCTGCAGCGTGCGCGCAATGACATCGTTGGCGCCGCCCGGCCCCGACATCGCGACAATCTCGACTGCGCGCTCGGGCTTCCAATCTACAGCGGGGGATGCGCTGTGTAGAACGGGCATCGCAATCACAGCAGTAAACAACACGCCCGCGAGCGCAGCCATACGCAACCTATTTCGCACTCGGATCTACCTATCGTTAGTCCGGCTTCATACCTGACGCCTTGACGACCCTCGCGTACTTGGCGAGTTCCGTCCTCACAAAAGCGGCGAGTTCTTCAGGCGTGCTGCCCACCGGATCAGCGCCCTGAGTCATGAGCCAGTCTCGAAGCTCGGGCGTTTTCAGCACCTTCACAAATTCTGCGTTAAGCCGCGCGATGATCGGCGCGGGCGTTCCGGCCGGCACGAATAAACCATACCAGGTCACCGCCTCGAAGCCGGGATACGCCGCCTCAGCAATCGTCGGTAATTCAGGCGCCGCCTTGGAACGCCTCGCACCGGTCACGGCTATCCCCCGCAAGCGGCCGCTTTTAACGAACGGCAGCGTCGAGGTAATGGTGCTGAACATGATCTGCGTCTCGCCACTAATCAACGCGGTAATTGCCTGGCTGCTACCGCGATAGGGCACATGCGTAAGCCTGGCCGCCGCCGAGTCGGCAAACATCACGCCGGCCAATTGCGCGGGCGTGCCCGTGCCGGATGAACCGTAATTAAGTTCGCCGGGCCGGTTGCGCGCAAGTGCGGCGAGCTCCTTCACGCTACGCGCCGGCAGCGACGGATGCACAACCAGCAGATTGGGAACCGATGCAATGTAAGTAACTGCGGCAAAATCCTTGATCGGATCGTACGGAATTTTGCTGTAAAGATTTGGATTGATGGCGAGCGTCGTGTTCGAACCGTTAAAGACCGTATAACCGTCGGGCGGCGCTTTCGCCGCGATTTCCGCGCCAACCATCGTCGCTGCACCCGGCCGGTTATCGACGAAAACGGTTTGTCCGAGCGCGTCGCTAAGCCGCGGCGCAAGCGCGCGCACGACCAGATCCTGGCCGCCTCCCGGGGGAAACGGCACAATGTAGCGGATCGGTTTTACCGGGTAGCTCTGCGCAAACGCGCCACACATGATGAAGCACGACACGGCCAACGCAACCGGCATGCGCCTGTATGCGGTTTTATTAATCGGCTTCCCCTTCGGCCGCATAACCTTCGGCGCGCCAACGCAGCATGCCGCCATGGAGATTCGCGATATCGCGCAGCCCTTCTTTTTGCAGCATCACAACCGCCTGCGCGGAGCGCGCGCCTGAACGGCACACGGTGACGACTGGTTTGTCGCGGCTTATTTCATGGATGCGTTGTTTAAGCGAGCCGAGCGGAATCAGCGTGGCGCCGCTGATATGGCCGAGTGCGCCAGAGAATTCATCAGGCTCCCGCACGTCGATCACTGCAACGCGCTCAATGATTTCTTCGAGTCCCTGCGGCTCAATTTCCCAGATGCCGCCGAACGTGAAAGTCAGCGCTCCCCACTGTGGATCCGAATCGTCGGTTTGCCCGCCCGCCGGCTCGCCGCATTTGAGATTAGCGGGCACCGCGATGGCGAGCTGCTTCGGATGCGGCAAATTGAGATTATCCATATAGCCGGCAAAATCATCGACGCCGATATCGCCGCCGAGGCGCGGGTTATAGCGGCGCTCTTCGTCCACACTCGTCATTGTCACGCCGCGATAATCGTGTGCAGGGTAAATGAGGCAGGTAGACGGTAACGAAAATATTTGTTCGCGCACCGACTTGAACATGCGCCGCGGATCGCCCTGCTGAAAATCGGTGCGGCCGCTGCCGCGGATGAGCAGGCAGTCGCCGGTGAACGCCATGCTCTGATCGTCGAGCACGTAAGTAACACAACCATCGGTGTGACCAGGCGTTGCGCGCACTTCGACGTAGCGCCGGCCGAAATTCACTTTGTCACAGTGCTTGACGAAGCGATCGGCGCCAGCTGCTCCTCCCGCCGCCGACAGCGCAATGCCGCTGCCGCTACGCTGTTTCATCAGCCAGGCGCCCGTGACATGATCGGCATGCACGTGCGTATCCAGCGTCCAGAGCAGACGCAGGTTCAACTCGCGTATCAGCGCCAGATCACGGCGCACCTGCCCGTAAACCGGATCGATCAGAATCGCTTCGCGGCTTGCACTGTCGCCCAGCAGATAGGTGTAAGTGGAAGACTGCGCGTCGAATAGCTGGCGGAAAATTAACATGACATGTTCGGCTGCGGATTGACGCTAATCAATGCGCGCGCCCGAATCGTTGACGGCCTTCGCCCACTTCGCGATTTCGGCATGGACAAAACGCGCGAGTTCCGCCGGCGTCGACGGTTCGACTTCGGCGCCATCATCGGCAAGCCGTTGACGCATTTCCGGCGTGTTGAGCGCTTTGACGATCTCCATGTTGAGGCGGTCGATGATCGCCTTCGGCGTGCCGGCGGGCGCGACCACGCAATACCATGAGGTGGCGTCGAAACCGGGCAGTCCCGACTCGATCATCGTCGGCACGTCCGGCAGCGCCGCCGAGCGTTTCGCGCCTGAGATCGCGAGCGCGCGAACTTTTCCAGCCATCTGCAATTGCCGGCTCGACGGGATTTGCGCGACCATCATGTCGATTTCGCTACTTAACAGCGCGATCATGCCAGGGCCGCCGCCTTTGTAAGGCACGTGCACCATGTCGAGCTTCGCCGCGCTCATTAACATTGCACCCGTCAGATGATTGGAACTACCGTTGCCCGATGAGCCATACGTCATTTTGCCGGGCCGCGACTTGGCGAGCGCGATAAATTCCTGCAACGTTTTAGCGGGCACGCCGAGATTGACGACGATAACCAGCGGGACTTTGGCGACGAGTGTAATTGGCGCAAAATCGCGCTCCGGATTAAATGGCATTTTTTTCCCGTACAGACTGACATTGATAGCCATCGGGCTCACCGGCGCAAGCAGAATCGTATAGCCGTCGGGGGCTGACTTGGCGACGATGTCGGCGCCGACGTTGCCGCCCGCGCCCGGTCGATTATCGGCGATAACCGATTGGCCCAGCGATTCGGTCAGCTTCTGCGCAAGCGTCCGGGTGAGCAGATCGGTGCTGCCGCCCGGCGCATAGGGGGCGATGAAACGGATGGTTTTTTCCGGATAACGCTGGGCCGCTGCCGTCATCGGCAATAACGCTGCCGCCACCATTGTTACGAGCATCGAAATTTGCATGGGCTCCCCGCCATTGAGAGCCTGCGTCATGCGCGAGCCCGGCAGACATTCTATCGGGCTTTAATAAACTTCACATTGCGCGCCGTTCATCCACATCGCCTTTTAAAAAAGACACGGGGCGCGTCACTCGAAACCGGATCGCGACTGTGCGAACTCGGCGACCGGCTGCATCGTTTGAGCAGTGCGACGCTTGGCGCGACCCTTTTGCGCTCCCGCACGCGGGCCTGCAATCAGGGATGCGGCCGGCGATGCACGCGCTGACTACCTGCTCACTGCTTCTTGTTTACTTCCGGCATCGGCGGCTGCGAACCCGGGCCAGGCACGGCCGGGGTGGATGGATCGCCTGGCCGCACCGGTGCCGGGCTGATCGAGTCCACCTGCTTGGCCTTCGGTGTCGGCGGCGATTTGTCGCGATCACAGGCGGATAACACGACTGTGGCCAATGCAATGCAGAGATAAATGTTCAATCGTTTCATAACTTCCTCCGGTTCGATGGCAACGAAGCGATAGTGTCACTGCAATGTCGTCATTGATGTCAGGCAATTACGCAATGCATGGTAAGAATATGGGCGGCCGCACGGATCTTTCGTAATTACAAAAAACCCGGAATTCGCTCCTCCGCCGAGCATAACGGCACGGGCACAACAAAGCGTCGACATCAGCGGACTCTTGAAACTGCTGCTTGCGCAATCCACGCCCTCTCATCCCGCGAACGAAGCTCCCGCTTAAATTGTGCCAACTATCTGTCTGAGTTATCGCCGCGTCGATACGGGCGGCTATGCTGCCGAATGGAAGCTTTTGGCTGGTGCAGCAGAATGACCGTCAGCTAACCATTGAAGAAACGCATTACGGTTCGAAACAGGTATGGAAGCGCGGCGCCGGCTCTGTCGACAAAATCGCGTGACTCAGTTTGTCCTCCGACGCACGCGCCATGAGCTGCCCCCTCAAGCACTTTAGTAACCGCGCAGGTCATCGACCTTCACCGCTAAATCGGCAGCGGTGATCCGCGCGAGCGTCCGGGTGATGACGTCGATGTCGTTATCGAATCCACCATGACCCGCCGGCTGCATGACATCCGCTCCCGATGAGTCTATGGCTGTTCGAATGCGATCGGTGGTCGACACCACGGTGCGTTTCGAAAGCGATGCGCCAGCCGCGGCCGTTCGCCATGTGGCCAGCGCTTCGCCGGTGTCGGAGGAGCCGTCCCAGCCGCTGTAACTCAAGTCATTCACGCAATCGAGCCCCAGGATCGGTGTGCGCAGGTCTGTTTCGAGCGCGTTGGAAACAAAATAAAGCAGCGATTTTCTGTAAATCGAGACAACGTTGTCATCGCGTTCGAATTTATCGGACAACACATCGAGGTGTAGCCGCTTCATGACCTCGCCGTCGCTTGCATAATGCTTGTTCGCAAATGCGATGGTGCACGCCGGCGCGTAGAGGTGAACGGAAGAAAGTGCTTGTTTGACGGCATTGCGCGAAGACATCGCCGTAAGCATGTGACCGAGCAAAATGGAACCCGCTGAATGACCAACGAGGTGAAGCTCGAACTGATCACCCCAGCTTGCTGCAAGCGCCTGCACGGACTCCAACAACAAGTCGCCGCCGCGGCGCGGCGCAAACGCGAAATCCGCGTTCAGCTTCATCTCACTCCAGATGGGCCGCGCAAAGGGTCGGCCAATCGTCTTTTCAATCAATAGATCCGTCTTCTCCGTGAACCATTCGCCGGCGCCGGCCAACGCAGGTGCCTTTTTGTGCGCGCCGGTGATGATGTCACCGATGGATTCAAGCAAGCCGGTTTTCCAGACGAGAAACAGCGGATAGCAACCGTTGCTTATAAAGAACCGCCCCATGGCGCTGGCGCGCTTGATCGCATCGTCTTCACTGTTTAATCCGCCGTGCGCGTATATGACAAGTCGCTTGGGCGCCTTGGCGGGTTGAGTGCGAAACCACTGATCGGGGAGTGCAAATACCTGCTGCTGAAGTTTGCGCGGCTGTGCATCTTCGGTGAGATAGCGGCTCACGCGGCCATCGTCGCCGAAGATGACGCTGTGCTGGAACGTGAGCCCCTTATCCCACCACTTGCTGCGATCTGCGCCGGCGCGCACGCCTTGGCCCGCTTGCGCGACGGCGAGGCGCCCGGCGATCACACCGGGTACGCCGAGGGCTACGACCCAGGCATCCATCCCGTTGGCGAGCCAGTCAAGATATCCGAGCACAGCAAAACCGCCAGCGCCCCAATCGTTGCCCCAGGAGTTCTGAAGAATAAAGCCATCGGTGTTGAAGCCGATCAATGCGAACGCATGCCCGCCATCTTGTGAAGGCCGGCCGTCAAATTTTATAACCGGCACGTCGGAATGTTTTTTCGGCTGTGTTTTCACGTCCGGAACGCCGTCCCAGCCGTCATGCGTGAAAGCTGAAACGAAAATTGCGCCATGCTGAGAAATTGCAGCCTGCATATCCGTAATCGACTTCGTGTCTATGCGGTAGTAAACCCCAAGCGTGTTCTCGGCAGCTCGCGTGGCAAACCCGTATTTTGCGGGATTCGATTTTTCAGGCGCGTAGGGCCCATCCTCCTCCATGCACACGCCATTGTGAAACCAGCCTTTGATCGCACCGCGGCAACTTGAGCCTTCGTAATTCTCGCCCTCGTATTCATCGTAACGGCGGGCGAGTGTATACAGCATGCGCGGGCTCACCGAGTCCATCGTTGGCGGCAGCCCTGCCCTTACCCATCGCAAATAATTCACCACACAGGTAAGGCCGAAGCCGGTGCATGCACCCTCCTGTCCCTGGTTAAGAATCATTTTCGCTTTGGTATACGCCGGCAGAAACCTGCCGATATTCGCCTGGCTCGGACATTCGTTCGGCAGACTGATGGCCGATGGCATGAAGAGTCTGTCGCGCAGGTCGGCCGTATCTTTTTTAGTGCGCGACACCTTGTGGTTGCTCTGCGGCGGACGTCTCGTTGCGCCGGCGCCGCGCTTGCCGCCGGCCCGCCCCGCCGCCACCTTGTGCGGCCAGATGTCAGCCGCCAGCTTGAACACGCTGGTGAAATTGTCGAGCCCATGCGACCCGCCGTTGACGATCTTTCTGGCTGCGCCCAATTTGTTAGCAGCGACGGCGGCGCGAAACGCTTTTGCATTGCTCGATAGATATACCGCTAGCAAAACTGCCGCCACCTCGGGCGCATTCGCCTGATCCGGAAACTCCACAATATTAAAATCGATTTCAGATCCGTACTTTTGATAGTTGGACTTGCCAGTCAGTTGCACGAAGCCCCGCCCTCGATAGCGGGCACCGTCACCGGGCGTGGCGTTACCGAGTCTCGAGTCGTACAGGCTGAACGGCACGCCGCCGGGTGGCGTGTTAAATCCCGATTGGTACTCTGAAATGGGAACGAACCCTTCAGTCTCGGCGCGGATGGTGCCAAGGGCGCCGATCACCATTGCACGGTCGGTTAATTGTGCGACGCCGAGAGCAGCTTCGATATAGGGGAGGTAGCGCGCAATGTTGGCCGGCTTGGTCGCCGGAAATAACCTGCTCACGTTGGCAACGTTCAAATCAAGTTTACCGAACCGGTCGCCCTGCGACTCGATCATGCCAAGCAGCACCTGACACCGGGGGCCGACGATGCCGTCTGCGATTACGCCAATGCCCGCCTGCCATCGGCGTATGGCCGCCTCGAAATCGTCGTTAATCGAGCTGCCCGCCTTGCTCAGTATTGGAAATGCATCCGCGTCGACGCCAAGTTGCTTTGCCAATGCCTTCGCCAACTTGTCTACGTCACCGCCGGAATCTCCCTTCTTGATTAACAAATCCATTCCGCTCTCCCATCAACGCAAAATAGTTCGTTGGTGTTAATTGGTAACACACGTTACTGCTTTTTACACTGAGGCGCGGAACCCGGAGGCAGTGCCGAAACGTTACCAACGTCTCGTACACCGCTATTTTTGATTATTAGTGACTATTCAGCCTGAGGCAGGCATAGGGGCCTGCCCCAAGAAGGTCAAGCGCAATACCTCGAACAAATTATGTCCTTGCTTGTGCATGGTATCGAGATAGGAGCGAATGATGCAGAAATTCTGCGCGCCGTTGAGCG
>JANYCE010000316.1 GCA_025360445.1 Betaproteobacteria bacterium | reverse complement strand
GCGCAACGAAGCGAGGCTGAAGCCTTTTGCTTGAGATACCAGGCGCAAAGCGAGTGCCTCATTCGCAAGATTAACACTGCCGGTGCCGGTGACGTTGACCTTGGGTGTGTCAAGCACGAACGTTTCAACCTGAAACTCACCTTTAACCGCGTTGAAGTTGCCTACCATACAGCGCACCGGCAATTGCTTGTCGCCACCGAGCAGCACCATCAGCGAATTCGCGATGTCGAGATTCGACAATCTGAGCACGAGTTCGCTGACCGTGCCGCCGTCCATGATGAGCCCGGCTTCGCCATTCGCGGTGCCGAGCATCTGCGCCAGTGAATTACCGTTGCCGGTAAGACGTGCGCGGCCGCCGATCGTGCCGCTATTCGCGGCGGCCAGTTTCACGCCGGGGAACAAACGCTGGAAGTCGAGGCCTTTCGCGGTTACGTCGGCATGCGTGGTGATCTGCGGCTTGCGTGCATCCATTTCAATTTTCGAAATCAGATTGCCGCCCGCGATATTGAAGTCGAGCGGCGACAACTTGAGCAAGCCATTGTTGAGAGTCAGATGCGCGGTCATTTTTTCAAGCGGCATCGATTCGGTGATAATTTTTTCGCCGCGGAAAGTCAGGTCGACATTAGCTGCCTGTAATTTTTCGAGGTCATAGGGTTCCGCAGGCAATACGCGATCCCCCGCGGGCGGCTTACCGCTTGGCCGGCGATCGCTGTCGGCGCCGATAAAACCACTCAAATCCTGCATGCGCAACTGTTGCGATACGAGCTTCGCGGTGATGAGTTGCGGGCGACGCGCGCGGTCGACCGAGAAGTCCCCGGCCAGATCGCTTTGGCCGACCTTGCCTTTAAAGCGGCGAAACGTCCACCTGTCGCCGCTGTGATCGAGGAAGCCCGCCAGCTTATACGCAGGTGTCGGCGGAATCGGCACGCCGATGATCGGGTAGAGCTGCGCGAGGTCGCCCCCCTCAAGCGTAAAGTTGAGCTGCTCGCCTTTTAAATGCAGCGGGTCGAGCAGCATGCCGTCGATGCTCGCCTTGGTCGCGCCCAAAGTCGCGCTCGCCTTGATCGGGTAAGGATTGTCGGCACTGCGCAGGCTTAAGAGCGCGCCGCCGCGCGCCTGGATCGTCGTCGGAAGTCCCTTGAAGCGGCCTTTACCCGTGACTTCGAGCCGCCCCGCAGGGTCGGTCTGATCCTCCAGTGTTTTCACTTCAAGCGTGAGATCGGTATTGATCCGCGGGTCGCGGTAAGTGGCGCTGCCCTTGTCGATGGAGAGCGAGCCTATCGTCGGAAATTCAGTCGGCTCCTTTCTATCTTGGTCTTTGTCCTTTTGATCGAACACCCAGTTGGGCGTATCGTCCTTGCGCACTTCGAGTGCGAAGCGCGGCTCGAACAATGCAATTTCGGGAAACGACAGCGTGCCGCCCAGCAGCTTGAGCAGGTCAACCCTGAAATCGAGGCGCTTGATCTCAGCCATGTTGGGCTCCTGCGCCCACTGCGCGTTGCCCATCACGATATCGTTGGCGATGATCCGCGGGCGCAGCGATAGTTTCACATCGAGGTCGCCCCTGATTTCAAAACTTCGCCCGGTCTCGCTGCTGATTTTTCGCGCAATCGGCTCACGCACCCAGTTCCAGTCGAAGAGCGCGAGAACTACGCTGATCAGCAGGATCAGCGCCAGGAAAATCCCGCCGGCCCACTTCATAGTTTTATGTCCGCTCATTCGGTTGCCTGCGTTATAAAGTTGATCGGAATGCGCACGTGAACTCACGAACAAACGCCCGCCAATTACCGCAGCGACGCGGCAACGTTGGAATTGGAAAAATTATATAACCGGTGCTTGCTTCCTGTGACTTCGACACCAATGAAGCGAACTGGTTGCAGGCAGATGTCATCATGCAACGCCGGCCTACAAGCCTCAAAACGATTCTGTAAAAGCGACAACGCATCCGCTGACAATCAGTCAGCGGATGCATCCACCTCTGGTAAAACTGAAATATGCATCTTCGCCGTCAAGTGCACGCATATTGCGTATCCGACCGAGTGGCCTGATCATGCATTTCGTGGACCGCCAAACCGTAGCCTCCCGGTAGCAAACTCGCTGTGCGTTAGCGTACATACAATAATATTGCGGGCTGCATGCGCTCCAAAATCCGCGCGTTCGAAGTTATGTACGCAGCAAGGATCACCCTTGACGGGGCGGGACGTTTCGTTTCAACAATGCGGCACGCGCACTGGCACCACCGAACCGCCGACGGTATAATATTTATGGTTTTTTACGCGCATTAAATTGCTTTAGCATGCGTTGTTCGATGAGAGATCGGGCCGCAAACAATTACGAGTTCACTTCATAAATAAGCGAGGGTTCGATGTCCGACGCCAAGTTCAAATCCACACCGACGGCGGCACCGGGCCACGCCACGGATGCCCTCCTGCCGCCCACGGCAACGGGTGGCGGGCAAACCAGTGCCGAGGAAATGGAGCTGGCACTAATGATCGTCGTCACGCTGAATCTCGAGGTGGCAGCCGCCGATATCGATCCCAACGCCCGCCTGTATCGCGAAGGACTCGGTCTCGATTCGATTGATGTGCTCGAACTGGCGTTGGCGATTTCAAAAAAATACGGCTTGAATTTGCGTTCCGACGATGAGAACAATCTTAAAATCTTTAGCTCGTTGCGCAGTCTGAACAGCCATATTCAGCAGCATCGAACTAAATAAATGTCGCAGCGCCGGTACGGCTGGCTATGGCCGGCGCTGATACTGCCGGCAGGGGCTGCATATCAATGGCTCGTTTACTCGGCCGTCGCGGGCGATCAAAACAACTATGTCCGCCTCGCGCTCGCCTTCCTGCCGCTCGTCGCGTTGGCGTATTGGATTGCGACCCGCGCTCGCCACAAAATACGCTGGTGGCTCGTGCTCTTTGCGGCGGCCACCGCAATGTATGCGATTGAACAGCACGGCCCCTGGGGTCCCTCCGCCGCCTATAGCCTCCCGCACGCGGCGATTTATCTTTCCCTGCTGTGGCTGTTTGGGCGCACGCTGCGGCCCGCCCACGAACCGCTGATTACCCGGCTCGCGCGCCGTCTGCATGGCGCCCTGCCCGCGTCGCTTAGCACTTATAGACGGCGACTCACCGGCGCCTGGTGTGTGT
>JANYCE010000311.1 GCA_025360445.1 Betaproteobacteria bacterium | reverse complement strand
GCTGCACCGCGAGCACTGGCTCGACCGCCAGCCGGATTTCGACCAGGCGCATTTCATCAATGGCTTTCCAACGAAGGACGGCAAATTCCACTTCAAGCCCGACTGGGCAGCGCGCGGCAGGTATCACGCTCAAATGCCTGCCTTGCCCGACCACATGGGTAGCGAAGAGCGCGCCGACGAAACGCATCCTTTCCGGTTAGTTACCGCACCGGCGCGCAGCTACCTCAACAGCACGTTCACCGAAACACCGGGATCGCGCAAACGCGAGTCACGGCCGACTGCGCTGATTCACCCTGAAGACTGCACGGCGCTTGGGATCGCATCGGGTGAGCGCGTCGAGATCGGCAATCAGCGCGGCGCGATCACCCCGCATGCGAAAGCATTCGACGGACTGCAGCGCGGCGTCATCGTCATCGAATCAGTTTGGCCCAACTCGGCATTCGAAGGCGGCATGGGCGTCAATTCACTCATTGGTGCCGACCCCGGCGCGCCGAATGGCGGCGCGGTTTTTCACGATAGCGCGGTGTGGGTGAGGCGCGCCAAAACCTAAAAAATGATAGACATTTGCCACAGAGAACACAGAGAGCACAGAGGAAAAGCAGAAAATTTAGCGGGGTAGCGTGTGTAATGGGTTACCCATAGAACCCAAATAGACAATATGGACGCATCGAATCGCATAACACTTCGCAAGTGGGCCAAGCTTTCTTATCGTGAAGCTCGCACTGACTTAGTGAATCTTGGACGACTCCAAGGAGCTATGGACAAAGCGGGTCGTTCGCCCACTCTTTCTGACTTGCGCAATCACGAATTTAGAACGTATCTGGAAAATCGCCAAGCAGCTCTGTTTGCGCATTTCGTCGGCGAAGTGGTGATAAAAGCACCAGTGAATTACGTAATGTGTGAAGAGGAAGACTACGATTGTATTGTTCGTTGGAGGGCGCAAAACCGTAGTTGCTACCTAGCCGTTCAACTGAAAGAAATAGTACCGACTCACTTGAATCCCAAGGCGAAGATAAATTCCGAGTTGGCGAAGCTATCCAAGTACACGGCATCGGGAAGTTCCATTGTGGCGGTTCATCTCAACCAGACGGGTCTACTGGACTTTTCGAATTTAGAAAAACCGAACACTTCATTTAGCGAAATTTGGCTATACGGCGCGCTATCTCCCAGTCAATCTATGTGGTTCCTGTATGGCAACCTACTCAAAGAACCCATGCTCCATGAGATTAACTATCCTACTTAGCAAACCGTTGCGGACAATTCTCCGCGGACGCTCTGCGCTAACAGTCGAATAGGAGAAGGCGATGTTCTGTAGCCAATGCGGCACTCGTGCAATCAAACCTGCCCGATTCTGCTCTAAGTGCGGCACAGCCCTAGCAGCTGCGCAGGTGACTGCACCGTCAGAGCCATTGCAATTCACTACCTCTTCCGCTCCGCTGGCGTTCGGGGTACCGGTCGACCGCTGGTGGGGTGCGTTCGAAGGGAAAGCACCGTTTCCGCCTGGCTACGAGTGGCTGCAACAACGCAACACGTTGCTGGTTTGTCGTGATCACCTAGTTCTTCTACAGGGGGACGAAAAGCGAAGTGCGGCGCTTGATATCATTCAAGCGATGGGCCTTGTCGGCGTAGTGGTCGGCACATTCCGAAACCTTATTGATGTGATTTCAAGCAAAAAATTTGAGTTTTCGAGCGATGTCGCTTCGCGCCTGTTTGATGACAAGCTTATGGTCTGGTGCAAAAAGGGCGATGCTGTAGTTTGGCGGTACAACGAAAAGCCATGGATGTTCATCAAGTCATCTTCAGAGCAGCTCTATTGCAAATTCACCTCGCAAGCGGGCATTCTTCACGCGTGCTTTGTTCTTTGGTGCACGACGAATGCCGCGGGTCAAGGGAAGGGCGATATTGAAGGACTTGGTTGCCGGATCGTAGACGTTGGAAGCGACATTACGGAGAAAAAAGTTCCCGCCGCTATGGCTGCATCAAGGTTGAGTCTTCCCGATTAAGTGGCCTTAGCCCTATGCTCAATACTTCCTTATGCGTGCATAGATCCTTGTCGTGGCCGCACCAACGAAAAACCGTGACTATGCGATAACTTTTAGTCAGATTTCGCCCCAGACGCCTTCACCACCTTCGCCCATTTGTTGATTTCCGCCTGCAGGAACGCCGAGAATTCTTCGGGCGAATTCGGTGCTGCGGGTTCCAGACCAAATGCCCCGAGCATTTGAATCATCTCGTCAAGCGCGAGCGCCCTGGTGATGTCAGCATGCAGGCGATTGATAATTTCCCTCGGCGTGCCGACGGGCGTCACCACGCCGTACCATCCCGTGACCTCATATCCCTTGAGCCCCGCTTCGGCAAAAGTCGGCAATTCCGGCATTAACGCGGATCGTTTTGCGCTGGTGATCGCCAGCGCCCGCAGTTTGTTGGCTTTCAACTGCGGCGCTACGGAAGAAAGACTCACGAAGGCGAGATCGACGTGCCCGCCCAGCAGATCTACAACCGATGCGCCGGCGCCCTTGTAAGGTATGTGGACGATCTTCACGCCGGCCATTGCGTTGAACAGCTCGCCGCTCAGGTGCGGCGTGGTGCCGTTGCCCGACGATGCGTAATTGAGCTGCCCGGGCCTGGCCTTCGCGAGCGCGATGAGATCCTTCAGCGTCGAGGCGGGAACCGTTGGATGAACTACGAGAACATTGGCGCCGGTCGCGGCGAGCGTGACGGCGGAGAAATCGCGCAGCGGATCGTACGCAAGTTTCCTGTAGAGACTGACGTTCCGTGAACGCCGGCTGCGCCATCAGCAATGTATAGCCATCAGCAGGCGATTTTGCAGCGACTTCGAAGCCCACGTTGCTGCCGCCGCCAGGCCGATTGTCGACCAGCACCTGTTGGTTCCAGGTCGCCGTAAGTCGCTGCGCCAGCGCGCGCGTGAGAATGTCGGTCGCCCCGCCCGTCGATACCGGCACGACGATTCTGACCGGTCGTGCCGGATAACCCTGAGCGTGCGCCAGCATGCAGGCCGCCAGAAACAATCCGCCGAGAAATCCATGAGCGGGCCGACAGACGTGAAAACGCATGCAGCTAAGCTTTGGTCACCAGCTTGAGTTTTTCCTGCATCCGCGCATCAAACCGCTCGAGATTGATGATGATGCGCTCGTGTATCCCGCCGCCGATGCGTTCCTTGTCATCCTCTGCGTAAACGTTGAACGTCAAAGTTCGCTTATCCACTTTGGTGACTTCCGCGTACGCGCGCACGCGCATGCCGACCGGCGTCGCTGCGGTGTGCGTGATGTCGAGATGCGTGCCGACCGTCTGATGGCCCGCCGGCAATAGCCCTTCGACCGCCTGCAGTGCAGCGGCCTCCATCAGGTTCACCATCACCGGCGTCGCGAGCACGTGCACGCGGCCGCTGCCGACGTGCGGCGCGGTATGTTCCTCGGCAACGACGATCTCTACTTTGCCTTTAAGGCCTGGTTCCAATGTATTCATTGCAATGATGACTTATGCGAGTTTGCGGCTGCGTAAAACGCAAACGGCCATCCGGGGATGGCCGTTCCGGCAATACGTGCGCGCAAGGGTTATTTGGGCGCTTGATCGTAGTTCGTGCAAATTACCGAGCCGACGATCTCCCGAGCAATCACAGCGCTGTCTGCGTCGAGCTTGCCTTCAGCCAGTATTTTTTTCGCCGAATTGCAGCCGTCACGCTTCTCGGCCTCCGTTGCGCCGAACGACAGGATGGTCGTCTGTGAGCGAATTTTGCGTAGCGTGCCGCCGGCGTATGCATTCTTGATCATCATTTCCATCAGTTCCTGCGCGCGGTAGGGGTCGGAATATGAGCTCAGCCCCAAAAAACCGATGCGGTTGTAATAGTCGTATGCGTGAGCCCGTGCAATGTTGCTGCTGTCAACGCCGCGCTCAAGCAGCCGCAGTGCGATCTTGATGCGCTGGTCTTCCTTAACCTCGCGAAATTCGTCGGGCAGATCGTTGCTGACGAGAATGGCTGCGGCTACCGCGCAAATGTCACCGTTCGCTTTGCCTGCCGGCACTTCGGTCTCGCATTGCGCGCGTAATTTTTTGAACGCATCGTTGTTGACGCTTGGACCCGTCGGTTGCGGCTGTAGCGCAACACTGGCGGACGACTTCGTGTTGTCGTAACTGGTGGTGTCCGCCTGCGCGGGTAACGCGAAAAACGCCGCCGCCGCTATGACGGCAACCACCGGACGAAACAAAAATTGACGTGACCGTGTACATGAAATCATCTGCTGCTCCCTGATTATGTTTTTGACTGCGGCATTTTACGTGCAGAGATTAACCGAAGTCACGTGCGTACGCCCTGCTGTCCTACAACGTTGCGAGCGGGCACGCCTTTTTCGGCCAAATCCCAGTAGAGGCCGGTCATGATCTGCAAGCCTTCGCGCAGTATCGGCGCGAGCACGTGCTCGTCGGGTGCGTGCTGCGAGCAACCCGCATAGGAGTGCGGCACCCAGATCGTCGGCAAGCCCAGGGTGTCCGCGAAACATTCGTTCGGTAAGGAGCCTCCCACATTCGGCAACACGGCAGGCTTGGCGCCGGTCGTGCGCGTGATCGACTCCGCCGCCCAATGCACCCACGGGTGATCGGGGTCGAGCCGCGTTGCATGAAAGAAACCTTTTTTCGCCTGCTCGACCTGTACGCGGTGAAAACCCTGCGCGTCGAGATGCTGACGTAATGCCGGCACGAACGAGTAAGGATCGGTGTCCGCGACAAACCGTATCTGGCAATGCGCAGTGGCGCGCCCCGGAATCGCATTCACCGGGTTATCCGGATTACCGGTTCTGAACGCGAGCACTTCAAACGTATGCCAGCCGTACACTTTCTCGGCGCGCGAAAATCCGGGTTCACCCCACCAATCGTCGACCGCCGGTTCATCGGCGCCAGGCTCCACTTCACAATCAGCCAGCGCTTTGCGCACCGAATCCGGAATCGAAGGCGGCAAAATCGCCGGCACCAGGACTTTGCCCTCGCGCGTCACGATGCTCGCCAGCGCGTGCGCCAGCAACACGCCGGGATTGGAGAGCAGGCCGCCCCAGTTGCCCGAGTGGTGCGCGCCTTCACGTAAATCGACCGTGAAATCCATGTTGATTGCGCCGCGCGAGCCCAGATAAATCGTCGGCCGGTGCGCCGACAGGCGCGGCCCGTCAGATGCGATAAATACATCGGCTGCGAGGCGCGCCTTTTCACGCGTACAAAATTCTTGCAGGCCGGGTGAACCGACCTCCTCGCCGGTCTCGATAAGAAATTTAGCGTTGAAGCCAAGCTTGCCGCGTTCGGCGATTACCGTTGCCAGCGCCGCCATGTTGATCGAATGCTGTGCTTTGTTGTCGGCAGAGCCACGGCCGTAATAGCGGTTTCCCTCTTGCTTCAAGTCCCACGGCGAAAACCCGGTGCGCCACTGGTCGGTAAGACCTCGTATGACGTCGCCGTGCCCGTATCCGAGTACCGTCGGCAGGTTCGGATCTTCGATGCGCTCCGCCAGCAACAGTGGCCCCGCCGTAGGCACCGGGTTTTCAAATATCTGAACTTTGAAGCCGATGCGCTCGAAAGCAGGACCGAGTTCTTCGCTCAGATATTTGCTTAAGTGCGGCCGGCTTTCCGGCACCTGGCTCTCGGTGCGATACGCGACGCGGCGCGCGAGATCGGCAATGAAGGCGCCCTCATCGAAGTGGCGGGTAGCGCGGGATATAGCGGATTCGCGGGTCATGGTTTATTCCTGTTAATGGACGTCATACTTCACGAGATTGGACGCCGTGACCTGCTCCATGAAGACGTTGTCGGCTTTAACCAGAAAATGTTGCGGCTCACCCGGCAGGCGTGCCGATACGTGGTTGTAGGTCATATCGACAAACACGAAATGGGCGATTAACCTGTGCGCCGCCGCCAACTCACAGCGCAACTGCCATTCCTCGTCGCTCACGCGCTCGCGCAGCAGTGCGATTTTTTTAGTCGATTCCACGATGGGTCGCGCCGAACTTTCCGCTATCGTTGTATTACGCCTTGCCCAATTGCATCTCCGCGCGCGTCCCGGACGGCAGCTCGGGCGGAGTTTCAGTCGCCGGAAAATTAAATTCGAGTTTTGTGCCGACCGGGTCATGCAGAAAAACCTGGTATCCGGCCTTCGCGATGTTTTGTTCTTCGAAGTACACTCCGACCTTTTTTAAGCGCGCGCGAAACTCGATTGCGCCGCTCGCTCTGAAAGCAATGTGGTCGACGCTGCCGTTATGCTTGTCGGCGATGATGGAGCCCGCTGGAAAACGCCCGCTCACGTGAACTATCGGATCGTCGCCGTCATACAGCCATAAACCGTTGAAAGGGAAAGCCGGACGGGGGCCAACCTGCAAGCCAAGCACGTCGCCATAAAATTTTTCGACTGCCGGCAGATCGCTCTCCGCGCAGCGTATGTTGACATGCTGAAATCCGCTTATAGCCATTGACACCTCCTATAATTTTTCGTTTAAGCAGACAAATAGCTTACCTTAATCACGCGCGGCATCATTCGGCCACGCCGCCCGCCAGGCTGCGCCGCCGCCGTGCGATGGCCGCCAGTATCGCGGCGTTGTCCCATTGTGACTCGCCGTGTTCCACGCAGTCGCGCAGAAGTTCCGCATAAACTTCGGCGAATGGCAGTTGCTGGCCGAGCGCGCCCGCATACTCGAGCATCAGTGAAAAATCTTTATAGCTTTGGTCGACCCTGCTTACCGGCGTTTCAAATTCGCGCCGGGCCATCATTGGTCCCTTGATGTCCATCACTTGCGAATAAGCAGCCGAATTGCGCAGCACTTCAAGAAACGCCACCGGCTCCAGGCCCATCTCTTTAGCGAAGACAAGTCCCTCCGCGATCGCGCCCCGGTTGAGACCGAGCACGAGATTAACGGCGAGCTTGGCCTTGCCGCCATTGCCGACAGCGCCCAAGTATTGACGCTTCGGGCAGACCGCATCGAGCACGCTTCGCGCGGTATCGACCGCTCGTAGTTTGCCTGCAACCAGCCCCACGCCGTCGCCGGCGGCAACCTGACCGCTCGTTCCTGAGACCGGCATTTCAATGTAGTCCGCGAGCGGCTCGATGCGGGCTGCGAGTTTTGCAATACGCTCCGGGTCGCAGGTGCTCGTGCAGATGTATGTCGGGCGCGGCGCAGCCTGTGTGCGTGCAGCCAATAAGCCAAATTCGCCTTCGATGACCGCTTCGACCTGCTCAGTATTAAAAACGGCCAGCATAATCGTTGTGCATTGCGCAGCCAGTTCGGCGAGCGATGCAACGGAGCCTGCGCCATCTTGAAGGACACGGTCGCGCTTTTTCTCATCGACGTCATATCCCAAGACTTCGAACCCCGCCTCGCGCAACCGTCGCACGAGCGCAGAACCCATTAATCCAAGGCCGACGATACCGATGCGCACCATGCTGAACTCCAATTGTTTTTTGCGAGAGCCCGATGGTAATGCGCGCGGCCGCTCGTTGCCACCCCCGCACCCGCGCTTATCAAGCCGATAGACATCGTTTAAGATGATCACTGTAAACAGAAACGCGCCTGACAAAACGCGCGACGCTTAACTGACACGCAGGAGATGACTATGCCCGTAGTGCCAAAACGTTTACCCGGCGCCGTAACCGAATACACAACCATGAAGGTGAGCCCGCTGGCAGGCTCAATCGGCGCCGTCATAACGGGTGTCGATCTGAAGGACCGCGCAAACAAGGCAATGTGGGCCGAGCTCCGTCGCGCCTATCTCGACTATCACGTCATAGCCGTCCGCGGACAGGCGTTGGCGCCCGCCGATCAGTATGAAATCGGCCGCTTCTTCGGCGAACCGTGCTTCTACCCGTTCGCCAAAGGCATGGAGGAATTTCCCGAGATGACGCGCATGGTCAAGGAGGCCGGCGAGCGGGACAATTTCGGCAGCGACTGGCACACCGACACCTCTTACTTAAAGGAACCGCCCGGGACAACGCTGCTATATTCGGTTGAAACACCCCCTAAGGGCGGTGACACGTTGTATGCCAACACGCGTGCCGCCTACGATGCGCTGTCAGATGGCATGAAGACGATGCTGAACGGCGTGGTCGGTGTATTTAGCGGGGGGCTCAAACACAAAAAAGGCGGTGATCGCGCCGCCCACCATGCGCGCATCGGCCACATGACAGTGCAAAATTCCAACGAGGCCGACAAGTACGAGGCCCGCCATCCGGTGGTGCGCACGCATTCCGATACCGGCAGGAAGGCGCTTTATTTAAGCTCGTTGCATACCATTCGGTTCGATGGCATGACGGAGCATGAAAGCCGGCCGATCATCGAAATGCTCAACGATCATTGCATCGAGCCCGAGTTCACCTGCCGCGTGAGCTGGGAGCCTGGACAATTGACAGTTTGGGACAATCGTTGCACTTTGCATAACGCGATCAACGATTATCACGGGTATCGGCGCGAGATGCGCCGGCTGACCGTCGGGCCCGAGCAACCGCGTTAATTATGTTTATCGCAGACGCACTTTCAGAATTTGCAACGAGTGTTAAGTACGACCAAATTCCTCGATCCGTAATCTCGCGCGCCAAGCATCTGATGCTCGATGCGATCGGCATCGCTTTCGCGTCCGGAAAATATGAGTTTGCCAGGGTAGCGCTGGACGGTATCCGGGCCCTCGGGGCCGGCGACTCTGACGTAATCGGTTTTGCGGAACGGCTGCCGCTGCGCGATGCGGTCTTGATCAATGGCATTCTCGTTCATGGACTGGACTACGACGACACCTACCTTCCCGGCTCGATGCACATCACGGCTAGCAATGTTCCAACCGCGATCGCAGTCGCTGCGCACACCCGTGCCAGTGGTCGCGATCTTCTTACAGCCTGCATCGTGGGCCTTGAAGCAGCGGCACGTATTGCAGGCGCAGCCAAAGGTGGATTTCAGCGCACGGGTTTTCATGCCACCGGCGTCTGTGCGGCGTTCTCCTGTGCACTGGTTGCCGGGCGTCTGCTAGGTCTTACGTCCGCGCAGCTTACGATGGCTCAAGGTATCGCCTTATCCACTGCTTCCGGCAGCATGCAGCCGATACGCGACGGTTCATGGACCAAACGAATGCATCCCGGCTGGGCCGGCGCTGCGGGAATTACGTCAGCGGCGATGGCTCACGGCGGATACATCGGCCCGCAAGCGGCTTACGAGGGGCACTTCGGCCTCTATTCCATGTATCTGGGAAGCGGAGGGCAAAACGCCGAACCCGATATCGTCACCAGCGGGCTCGGCGAAGTGTGGGAGCTGCAGCGCACGTCGATCAAGCTATTCCCCGCAGGGCACCTTACGCACGCGTTCATGAAAGCAACGATCGGACTGGTGCGCAAGCACGGCATCACGCCGGAGGCCATCGAGTCCGTGCAGGCTCTCGTCGATAAAGGCGCCATTTCACTCATCTGCGAGCCGGTGGAAACCAAACGCCGGCCGACGACGAGTTACATGGCGCAGTTCAGCCTGCAGTATGGGATCGCCTGTTGTATTGCACGCGGCGCTTTCGGCCTGGCCGAGATCGAGGAAACCTCGTTCAACGATCCGGCACTGATCGCGCTCGCGCAGAAAGTCGGCTACGAAGAAGATCCGAACTCCAGTTTTCCAAGATTTTGCAGCGGCGAAGTCAGCATCAGAATGAAGGATGGCCGCGAGTTTCGGCAGCGCGAAGTGATACATCCAGATGAGCCCGCGGGCGACGATGAAATCATCGCCAAGTTCATGGACAACGCGCGGTCGGCCATGCCCGAGGATCGCGCGCTCGCGCTATGCAGCAGCGTGCTTAGTGTGGACGAGCGTGACGATATGCAGTCTTTCAGCCGTTCACTCGCACAGGTCTGAGAAAAAACTCATGCAACCTGAAAATCGATGCGCTCTCTGCGCCGTGAAAGTTACCGCAGCGTTGCTCTTGTCCGCCGGTGCCGTTTGCGCGCAAGCCCAGGCTCCTGTCTATCCTTCAAAGCCGGTCCGGGTGATCGTCGCGTTGGCTGCCGGATCCGGCGCGGACCTCGTGGCCCGGGTCGTCACCGCAAAGCTCACGGAGAATCTTGGCCAGCAATTTGTCGTGGAGAATCGCGGCGGGGCCGGCGGTAACATCGGGGTCGAGGCGGCGGCACGGTCAGCCCCGGATGGCTACACGTTGCTAACGATCGCGGCCGGGCAGACCATCAATCCTGCGCTCTATCCGAAGCTCACCTACAACCTCGAAAAGGACTTCGAAGCCATAGGATTAATGGCGTCGGCACCTTTCGTTCTCGTCGTTCATCCGTCGCTTCCGGTCAAAAGCGTAAAGGAGTTCGTCGCATTCGCGAAGGCAAGACCTGGAAAGCTTTATTACGCGTCTTCGGGCAATGGCAGCTCGCCGCACCTCGCCGCTGAAATGTTCAACGCGCAGGCGAGGGTCCATATCGTTCACGTACCGTACAAGGGTTCACCGCAGGCCGTCACCGATCTCATTGCAGGCGAAGTCAGTATGATTCTTGCCGCCCCGTCATCAGTGATGCCGTATGTTCAAAGTGGGCGACTGCGTGCACTTGCGGTGACCAGCCCGCAGCGGAGCGGGACGGCTCCTGATGTACCAACCATGGCCGAAGCGGGGTTACCTGGATTGGAGGCTGGCACCTGGACCGCTTTGCTCGCGCC
>JANYCE010000300.1 GCA_025360445.1 Betaproteobacteria bacterium | reverse complement strand
GTGCGTTTTGGCCGTGCTGTTGTTGCTCCAATATCCGAAGTCGGATTCCCAGTAACCGCCCAGATGCCAGTTACCGACTTCAACGAGCTTTTTGTTCCAGTCCCATTGCACACCGACGCGGCCCATATTCACGCTGACATTCGACGAGTCGGAATGCCCATACAGGATGGACACACCGTCTATCGCGTGCGCTAACGGGCTGGCCACCAGAACCACTACCGCGGCGAGGAGGGATTTAATGTTTTTCACAATGAGTCCTTGAGCAACCGGAAGTATCGAACGCAGGGCCATGTTATCGCAAAAGAAAAAGGGTGGCGAGCCTGATCCCCGGCACTTGCAGAGAATAGCTTTGGCTGCTTCCTTCCGGACCTGACCAGGTTCACTACATTGCAATGCGGGGGGGCCCGCCGTAGTTCGTTGCTGCAACTGATGCTTTGCAGCCTGGGGGGCATTATGCCCGTAGTTGTGAAATTCGGCGAGTCGAGATTCGGGCGAGATTCGGGCGAGATTCAGGCGAGATGCGGGCGCCGTT
This sequence comes from Betaproteobacteria bacterium, assembly GCA_025360445.1. GTDB lineage: Bacteria > Pseudomonadota > Gammaproteobacteria > Burkholderiales > SG8-41 > PALSA-1004. The sequence goes on along the minus strand of JANYCE010000300.1, from coordinate 2,377 downwards.
AAGGTCTAAATGACGCGTGATACAATTTTTGCAAGAAATAAACCGAATTAGCCGGCGCAGCCACAATCTATGTGTCCGCATATCCGAGACTGCGCATGTCCGGGCATTGATCTGAGAATTTTTGGAGGAAAGCATGGCGACCCAAACAATCGAATCGGTTCTGAACGAGACGCGCACTTTTGCGCCGAGCGCCGAGTTCGTCAAGCAAGCCAATATTTCCGGCATGGACGCGTATAAGAATTTATGCGCCGAAGCGGAGCGCGATTACACCGGCTTTTGGGCCCGCCTCGCGCGCGAACACGTAATGTGGCACAAGCCATTTACGCAGACCCTCGACGAGTCGAACGCCCCTTTTTACCAATGGTTCGCGGACGGCACGTTAAACGCGTCATACAACTGCCTTGACCGCCACCTGCAGACGCAGCCGGACAAGATCGCAGTCATATTCGAGGCCGACGACGGGCAAGTCGCCAAAATCTCCTACCAAGAACTGCATCGACGCGTTTGCATGATGGCCAATGGGCTTAAAAGCTTGAACATAAAAAAGGGCGACCGCGTATTGATTTACATGCCGATGTCGGTCGAAGCCGTGGTCGCCATGCAGGCCTGTGCGCGAATCGGCGCGATTCACTCTGTCGTGTTCGGTGGTTTTTCGGCAAAAAGCGTGCAAGAACGAATCATCGACGCGGGTGCTGTGGCTGTGCTCACGGCCGATGAGCAGATGCGCGGCGGCAAACCCATTGCGCTAAAAGCCGCTGTCGATGAGGCGCTGACGCTCGGAGGTTGCGAGTCAATTAAAAGCGTAGTCGTCTACCAGCGCACCAGCGGCAAGGTCCAGTGGAATACGCAACACGACGTTTGGCTGCACGACCTCGTCAAGGACCAGGCCGAGACCTGCGAGCCCGAGTGGGTCGAAGCCGATCATCCTCTCTTCATTCTTTACACTTCGGGCTCAACCGGCAAACCCAAAGGCGTGCAGCATTCGACCGGTGGGTATCTGCTGCAGGCAATACTCACGATGAAGTGGACGTTTGATTACAAGACCAGTGACGTTTTCTGGTGCACCGCGGACGTGGGCTGGGTCACGGGCCATTCATACGTGTGCTATGGGCCGCTCGCCGTCGGCGCGACCGAGATTATTTTTGAGGGCGTGCCGACGTATCCCGATTCAACGCGCTTCTGGCGCATGATTCAGGATCATAAAGTTAGTGTGTTTTATACCGCGCCCACCGCCATCCGCTCGCTCATCAAGCTTGGCGCCGATCTACCGAAGCAATTCGATATGACGTCGCTGCGCATTCTCGGCACCGTCGGCGAACCAATAAATCCGGAAGCGTGGATGTGGTATCACCAAACCGTCGGTCAGGGCCGCTGCCCGATTGTCGATACGTGGTGGCAAACCGAAACGGGCGGCCACATGATCACGCCACTGCCCGGCGTTGTGAGCACCAAACCCGGTTCATGCACCCTGCCCCTGCCCGGAATTATGGCCGCGGTCGTCGATGAGGCCGGACATGATGTTGAAAAAGGCAAAGGCGGCTTTCTCGTCATCAAGCGGCCATGGCCGTCGATGATTCGCACTATTTGGGGCGACCCCGAGCGCTTCAAAAAGTCTTACTACCCGGCCGATTTCAACGGTAAATATTATCTCGCCGGTGATGGCGCCAATCGTGATCTCGATGGTTACTTCTGGATTATGGGCCGCATCGACGACGTGCTGAACGTCTCCGGCCACCGGCTCGGCACCATGGAAATTGAATCGGCACTCGTTGCGAATCCGTTGGTCGCGGAAGCCGCGGTCGTGGGCCGGCCCGATGAATTAACCGGCGAAGCCGTGGCGGCTTTCGTAGTGTTAAAGCAGGTGCGCCCGACTGGTGAAGAAGCGAGAAAAATTGCCAGGCAGTTGCAAGATTGGGTCGGCAAAGAAATTGGATCGATTGCCAAACCGCGCGACATTCGCTTCGGCGACAATCTTCCTAAAACGCGCTCAGGAAAAATAATGCGCCGCTTGTTGCGCTCAATAGCGAAGGGCGAGGAAATCACGCAAGACGTATCCACGCTGGAAAACCCGGCAATCCTGCAGCAATTGAAGGAGCCGATCGCCTGAGGCGCGACGCTGGCGGGACGCTGATTCCGGCCGTCCCGCCACCGGCGCTTTCGAAGTGTCTACGTCAACAATGTAAGTTTCACCCGTTGCCTGACCAACGGGGTTGCCCGAACGAAGCAGCCTAGGGCGGCCGTCCATAACGCAAAATCATCTGTTAAAATCCGCGCCTTCCGGAGAGATGGATGAGCGGTTTAAGTCGCACGCCTGGAAAGCGTGTGTACGTAGCAATACGTACCGTGGGTTCGAATCCCACTCTCTCCGCCAAATTAC
>JANYCE010000292.1 GCA_025360445.1 Betaproteobacteria bacterium | reverse complement strand
TATAAACGCACCGCGGTTTCGTTCGACAATCCGGATTTTGTCGGCGTTGTCATACACTCGTACCGACACCGCTACGCTTTGGTCACCGGCGATCCGGCCGTCGAGGACACCGAGCGCAAATTGACCGCTCAGCCGTACATCACGGTGCCGACGATAGTCATGGAGGGCGGCGGTGACGGCGTCGCGCCCCCGGGCCGCGCTGAAAAACAAGCGCGGTTCTTCACCGGAAAGTTCGAGCGGCGGGAGGTTCCCCTGGTCGGCCATAATCTGCCGCAGGAAGCGCCGGAGGAATTTGCCGCAGCAGTGCTGGCGCTCGTTTGAAGCGCGGGTTATTGCGCGTTCTTCGGGCTTTGCGGCAGCGGTTCGATATTGCATTCATCGCCCATGGTAGCGCCGAGCGGCACGACGTTTGTCGTTGCGGGCGTAATTAAAAGGGCCAAAGGGGCTCGATCAATTCGCGAGCACATAAACTTATTCGAGCCCCTTTGGTTTCTTTATGCCTGGCATAGGCAAAGCGTGCCATGAGCTGCGCGTGCAGGCTGAAAGCAGAACCTGGCGGATCGTTTGCCACATCGGCGCCGATCCAATCGCGATACTTGAAGTATTCGCCAAGACGACGCAACAAACGCCGCAGTCACTAGTCAAGATATGCAAGGCGCGGTCGCAAAAGTATCTGGCTATATGATGTTTACAGGGGCAATGCAATGAACAGCGCACGACTCAAAAAACTGCGGGCCGCCGGCGGGAAAGTGGGCGACGCAAAGGATTTTCTCAAGCTGAGCGATGAGGAGGCCATGCTGGTCGAGTTCAAACTTGCTCTGGCCAGCGCTCTCAAGCACGCGCGTCAGAAGCGCCGTATTTCCCAAATGGATCTCGCGCAGCGACTCGGTTCCAGCCAGTCGCGCGTAGCGAAAATCGAGGCGGGTGACCCTTCGGTATCGCTCGATTTGATCGTGAAAGCGTTATTCGCGACGGGCGCGACCCGCCGCGAATTGCAGCGCGCATTCTCGATGATGGAAAAAGTGGCCGCTTGAGGCGGCGGCCCGGAGCCGGTGGTCGCCGCGTTCTCACCTTGAATAAAGGTGTGCGTTCTGTTTATTTCATTTGGATCGGGCTTTGCTGGCAACTTGGCGAGCCCTAATCATCTTGTCGCGCTTTGCTTTATTCATTTTTACAATGTCTAGTGCTTCCCGATAGCACGGATGAATTTCCCAAGACATTCCAAAATCATCATTGGTCCGCGATGTCAAAAAGTCCGGCATCGATTCAAATGAATAATGCTCGTAACCCCTGGGCTCATCGCTTCGCGCGACAATGAAACCGATTCGATAAAGAAAATGAGCGACGTCAACCGGTGCGGCTATTTGTTTACCATCAATGAATGGGCGCAGATGATTTGTAATGTGATTCTTGATCCATCGGATGAGTTCATCACGTTTCATAAGGCGTTCGGCACCCCTAAACGCATTTACTAACTCTTCGATTTCTTTGCATTGATGTTTGTGTTCTGCAACCAAGTCCGCAATTCGTTTCGCTCCATACTCACCCCAAATTGAATCGATATGTCCTTTGTTAATCAGATTGTCTCGTGGGAGAGCTTCCTTCTGCGCAAGTTTACATAATTGAATGGCCCAGCGCGGGCGGTGATAGGACAAGGTGTAAATCACGCGGTAGGTTTGGACTTCCTCTACTCCCCACGTGACTTTCGGCACAAATACCAACGCGATATGTTGATTTTCGATTTGTTGCTGACTTGCGCCTCGTTCAATAACAGGCGGATCCATCCTTAGTTCCACAAGTTGACTTTTGATCCGGCGGTAGAGCAGCCGACGAAAATCTGACTCCTGCCAATTGATCTCGCTGACGTATTGCTCCATCTTGTCGAGGGATTCGTCAAATCGGCGAATGACCGCCCACACGTTACTACGCATTGTTATCCGAAAACTAGTATCTTTTACATCCTGTGCCAAGTAACGGCATGCTGAGAAGAATGTGCTTATCGATAGGCATTCCTCGGGCGTATTTTGGAAAGTCGCGTCGAGGTCATCGATTAATATCCAAAGTTGACGGGTGTTAGCTCGTTTAAGCAATTCAACGTCGTTTTGAGCCTTCTGCTGCGTGGGCGCAAGGCGTCCCAAAAGTTTCGTAAGGCGGCTTGTTAGTGAGCCAACCAGATTCTTGGATTTAAAGCCATCCAATTCTGCAGATTCAACCAATGTCATTTGGTCATCGGATATTGCGATTTCGAGCTCGGATGCAAGGCGTCTGTTTGCGAGCGCGCATATGCGCACCATCCAATCGCGTATGTAGTCATTTGGTGATTCAAGCTTGGACGTAAGGCCGAATTGATTGCGGGTAAGGTCGGAGCCGCGGCACTTAATGACAAGAGCATCCGGACGATCTTGAGCCACGCGATATGACAACCACTGGATTAATGCAGATTTGCCAATTCCCTTCTTCGCAGTTGCAATCGCAATCCTTTTTTTGGGATCGAGAAATGAGTGAAACGTATCCTGTTCGACGAAATATGTGGTCAGTTCTATAGGGTCGACCATATCCCCAGTTTCGTCGCCAAAATCGATTTGCGCGAGTAGCGGCTTTGGACTAATCATCTCGTGTTTCCTTACAAATACAATTATTCCGCATCATACGCGGACGACAGATGACACGGGCCGATGCCAATAGGGAATACTTTTTCCGCCTTTGGCGAGTTTTGCGGGCCAGCTTATTCTGCCTTAGTGCCGGATTCGCGCATGATCTTCGAGTATTTGGCGATATCGGATTTTAGTACCGCCGCGAATTGCTCCTGAGTGTTGCCGATGGGTTCGCCGCCCTGTTCGAGCAACCGCTGCTTGACGTCGGGCTGCTGCAGGATTTTCGCGATTTCCGTATTGAGCACTGCAACGACTTCGCGCGGTGTGCCCGCCGGCGCGAACACGCCCAGCCACGAGATCGACTCATAGCCCGGCAACGCGGCTTCAGCGACGGTGGGAATCTCCGGCGACGCGATCGAGCGTTTGGCCGACGTCACGGCGAGTAGGACAACGGGGTCAGGTCTATAATCGTAGCATTGTCAGTGAAATAATCATGCTACGATGCTAGGCCTGACCCCTATTGTTCGCCACCTGCTGACTCCAGTCCTGGCCCATTTTCTGCGCAATGCGCCGCCATCCTGACCGACGCGCAAATGAGTGTCAACCGGACTCCGGGCAGCAGCAGCTTGACGCGCGCGGTGCCGGCAGCAGCGCAGCACCGAGATCTTAAGCGGCCTCGCGACTTTCTCCCACCTGGCGAAGTCTGACATGATCAGCTCGTCGAACTTCGCAGACGTGAGTCGCCTGCCTCAACGCAGACGCCGAACCTTTGACCACCATAAACATATTGTTTATAATCAGCCTTGATGATTCGCTCGTTCGCCAGCGCCGAGACGGAACGGTTTTTCGCCACGGGCAAATCGCGTCGAATGCCGACGGAGATTCTCAAGCGGGCGGCGATGCGTCTGACGCAACTCAATGCAGTAACTGCAGTCGAGGACCTTCGATTTCCGCCGTCAAACCGGCTCGAAGCGTTGAAGGGCGACCGCAAGGGACAATGGAGCATACGCGTCGATAACCAGTGGCGTCTGTGTTTTAGCTTCACCGGCGGCGATGCGTTCGATGTTGAGATCGTGGATTATCACTAAGGAAACTGGATATGGCCGCTAATGGATTGTCCCCGATTCATCCGGGGGAATTTTTGAAAGAAGCGCTGGACGAACTCAGCTTTAGCCAGGCGCAATTCGCGCGCGCCATTGGCGTGTCGGCGATGCGGGTTTCGCACGTCGTCAATGGCTCGCGGCCGGTGACCGCCGAGCTGGCCTTGCTGTTCGGGCGCGCATTCAAGCAGTCCCCGCAATACTGGCTGAACCTGCAAGCTGCGTACGATCTCAAAACCGCGCAGCGGGCGATGCGCACTCAGTTGCGCGGCGTGCGCCCGCTAGCGCATGCCTGATCAGGCCTGCCCGAAAAAGATGCTAGTCTCATTTGTAGGCGTCATTGCAGCACCATTCATAATTAACTGAAGGCGGATTTATGGCAGACCGCAATGCGGGCGAATCTAAAATTCTGGCAACGTATCGCGCGCGAACGAAGCGCGCGGCCGAGCTCAATCGCAAAGCGCGCGAGGTGCTGCCCGGCGGCATCGTGCACGATTCGCGGCGCATGTCGCCGTACGGTATCTATGGCGACCGCGCGCAGGGCTCGCGCAAGTGGGACGTCGACGGTAACGAGTACGTCGATTACTACGGCGGCCACGGCTCGTTGCTGCTCGGACACCAGCATCCGCAGGTGATCGCGGCGATCCAGGCGCAGCTTGCCAAGGGCATGCATCTCGCCGCGGCGCACGAGCTCGAAGTCGAATGGGCGTACCTGATCCGCGAGATGGTGCCGTCTGTCGAGCGCGTGCGGTTTACCTCGTCGGGTACCGAGGCCACGCAACTGGCGATGAGGCTCGCGCGCGCGGCCACCGGCCGGCGAAAAATCGTGCGCTTTCTTACTCACTTCCATGGCTGGCACGACCATGTGGCGGGAGGTGTGCACGATCATTTCGATGGCTCGCCGAATGCGGGTGTGCTTGGCGAAGTCGCGGCGAGCACGGTGCTGGTCGCGCCGAACGACGTCGCTGCCGTTGAGAGGGTTCTCGCCGGCAAAGACATCGCGGCCGTGATGATAGAGCCGGTAGGCAGCAGCTCCGGCGCCGTTCCCACGCCGCCCGAAGTGCTGGGGATGTTGCGCGAGAGCACAAGGAAGCACGGCGCGCTTCTTATTTTCGATGAAGTGGTGACTGGTTTTCGCGTCGCGCCGGGCGGCGCACAAGCGTATTACGGCGTCACTCCCGACATCACCACGATGGCGAAGATACTCGCCGGTGGCATGCCAGGCGGCGCCGTTGGCGGACCCAAAGACATACTTGACCAGCTCGACCATGAAGCCGCCCACGCGGCGGGGCGCGAGCACGTCAACCATCACGGCACGCATAACGCACACCCGATCAGCGCCGCGGCGGGCATCGCGACGCTCAATATCATTCGCGGCTCCGACGCGTGCGCCAAGGCGTCGGCGACGGCGGCTACGCTGCGCAAGGCGATGAACGAAGTGCTCGAAGAGGAAGGTGTGCCATGGGCAGTCTACGGCGTACATTCGTTCTTCAACATTTATTCGAACCCGCAGGGCCATGCGCTCAAGCCGACTACGTTCGACGGTGGCACCATAACCGTCGAAGCGCTGAAAGGCCGCAACGAAGCGATGCTCGGCAAGCTGCGGATCGCGATGCTCAACAACGGCGTCGATCTGAAAGGCTGGCGCGGCGGCATATTGTCGGCGGCGCACACCCAGGCGGACGTCGATTTCACGGTCGAAGCGTGGCGCAAATCGCTGCGTGCGCTGAAGGAAGAGGGCTTGCTGGCGGGTGCCAAGGGCGTTAAGGCCGTAACCGCCTGAATGCTTTCCGCCCGGTCGCTATGAATTTCAATCCGGGTCTTTCCTTTGCCGGAGTCTTGCTTATCGGAGCCGCAGTGATCGCCATGCCTGTCAATGCAGCCGAAATAAAAATCATCTCCACCCCCGCCGCCAGCACGGCGCTGCGCATGGCGGCGCAGGATTTCGAGCGGGCGACCGGTCATAAGGTCGTCATTGAATTTTCGAACATCGCGACCACGCGCAAGAGCGTCGACGCCGGCGAGGATTTCGACATGGTCGTCGTCAGTCCGAAGGCGATCGACGATCTGACGCAGCAAGGCAAGGTCGCTGCCGGCGCGTCGCACAACATGGGCCGCACCGGCCTGGCACTGGTCGGGCACAAGGGATCGCCGCGGCCGGACATCGGCACGGTGGAATCTTTCAAACGCACCCTGCTTAACGCGCGGCTGTTTGCCTATTCAGCCACCGGCGAAAGCGGCATCGGGTTTCTCAAGGTGCTCGACAAACTCGGCATCACCGAAGCGATGAAGCCGCGCATAAAGTCGAGCAGCAACATGGCGTCGCTCGTTGAATCCGGCGAAGCGGAGATCGGCATCACGGGCGTCGGCGCCGGACTTTCCTACACGCAGCTCGAATACATCGGCCCGCTGCCCGCCGCGGTTCAGGAATACGTCTATCTGGCCGCTGGCGTGGGCGCGAACGCCAAGGCGCCCGAAGCCGCGCGCGCCCTACTCAAGTACCTGGGTGATCCGGCAGTGATTCAGGCCATGAGTGCAAAAGGGTTGGAACCGCCTGCGGTGAAATGAAGTGTGCAATTCGAGCCTGGCCCGTTTTTGTTCGCTTTGCAATCCGAAACGTTCCTTGTTGCTCACGCGCGAATTTCAAACACCGCATCAACCACGATAGGCACGTTGAAACGCAGCCCGCTCACTCCCATCACCGTGCGCACATGCTTCCCCGCATCGCCGAGCACTTCGAACATCAGGTCCGAGCAGCCGTCGAGCACTTTGGGGAATTCGTAAAAATCCGGCGCGGCGCTGATATAGCCGCACACGCGCACCGCTTTCGTCACGCGCGACCAGTCGCCTTGGCAGGCGGCTTTCACCTGGGCGAGCACGTTGATGCCGCACAGGCGTGCCGCAGCGTGCGCTTGTTGCGGCGTAACCTCAGTCCCGACGCGGCCGATATGGTCGTATTTGCCGTCTCGAATCGGTGCCTGGCCTGCAATCCATAACTGGTTGCCGGTAATAATCCACGGCAGATAATTGGCCGCGGGCGTGGGTGCAGCGGGGAGCACGATGTTGAGTGCGGCGAGGCGTTCTTCTACCGACTGAATTTTCATGTTAAATCCACCGCGTTAGTCACAATTAAAGAGAAAACGGCTCGTTAAATTAGAACACGCCAGGAACGTAACTAAAGGCGGTATCCCGCACCCGGCACTTAGCGTTTGTATCAAAGCACGTATGAACGAGGTCTTGATTTTACGTCTGAGGAGACAATGATGTTCGATACTCTGGACGGTTAATTTGACGGTTGTCGTCATAAAGCGGCGATGCGTTCTTCATTGTTGGTGGCGCGGTTTCATCGTCGTTCTTTAGGTATCCGCCAATCATTGCGATATTAATAGCGGTCGAGCGGCGTAGACTAAAACTTATCGGCGCATCGTCGTCAATCGATTCTGTGATGGCAAATCACATAAAAAGCATCAGCCGAGACATTTGCCATGAACAGTACAACCTGCGTGAACTATGACCGCATTTTTGGCGGCCCACAATAAAATGTGCTTTAAATCACGTTACCGTTCATCTGCGATTGACGAGCGTCCGTCGGTGGGTGTTGACGTGTCGACAGCACGAGGC
>JANYCE010000036.1 GCA_025360445.1 Betaproteobacteria bacterium | reverse complement strand
TCTTTGCGCCCGCCTCGAGATGTTGGTAGTCGAGATTAAAACCGCCAACGTGCCGCACGACCGCGTCGAGTACAGCGATACCTGAGTCAATTACTTCGACGCCGATGCCGTCGCCGGGCAAAACCGCGATAGTGAAAGTGTGTTTGGCCATCAGTTAAAGCAGCGGCAGGCGAGGGGGCGCGGAATTACCGGGAGACTGCGGCGCATAACCGATCTCGGTCATGTGCATTGCCAGTATCGCGTCCATTGACAGCGCATGTTGCGGAAACCATTCGGCCAGCGCTGCGGCCAGCGTGCGTGCTATTTGCACGTCGCCGGTCGCCACGCGTTTTCGCACTTCGCGCACGGTTTCCAGCACTTTATCGTGCTCGCCGCGGTGGCAGCCGCGCGGCGGAAACTCGATCGCGTCCATCCACTGCTCCTCCTGGCTAAAATGCGCTTCGGTATGTGCAATAAAGTCGTCGAGTGCGGCGAGCACGCCGGCGTCAGGCGCTACGCCGACGCGGTTCAATTGCTCGACAAACTCGCGATGCGTGTTGTCCATGGTGGCGTGGCCGATCGCAAGCTGATCAGTCCATGCAAGTACAGGTTCGCTCAAATGATTCCCCGGCAGTGAGGTTAAAAGTGATTACTGCAATTACACTGAACGCGCAGTTAGGGTGCCGCGATTTTGGCCCAGAACGCGCAACATGGCACGCGTTAATCAACTTCTTGAAGGCTTATAAAAAAACGCAGGCGCGTCGCGCCGGCTTCGTGATGTAGGACACGTGCGGACGGAGAACGTTTGGCGCGCAGTGTAAATTTTTTAAGCAGCGCTTAAAGCGTGACACTTGACACACCCGTTACAATAGTCGGGTCGAAGAAGTAAAACTTTTCACGCGCATGCCCGCTCATGCGCCTCCCATCGATCTGCCGCCCTTCCCTGCCTGCCCACGCACCCTTGCCGCCAATGATATTGAATGAAAGCATGCCAGCCGGCCCACCGGGCACGGCCAGCACCGCACCTGCGTCCGCAGTCGAATCTGTTGATGGTCGCATGTCGTCCTCAAGCATCACCATCGTCGGCGCGCGCCAGAACAATCTTCGCAACGTATCGATCGCGCTGCCGCTGAACGAGTTGATCGTCGTGACCGGCGTTTCCGGGTCGGGCAAATCTTCCCTCGTGTTCGATACCCTCTATGCGGAGGGCCAGCGCCGCTACGTTGAGACGTTTTCGCCGTACGCGCGCCAATTCCTCGACCGCATGGACAAGCCGCAAGTCGACGCCATTCACGGTATTCCGCCGGCGATCGCCATCGATCAAACCAGCCAGGTGCGCACATCGCGCTCGACGGTCGGCACGATGACCGAACTTAACGATCATCTGAAGCTATTGTTCGCGCGTACCGCGCAGCTTTTTTGCCGTGGCTGCGGTCGCGCGGTTCATCGCGACACGCCTGACTCGATCTACGCCGCACTCACCGCGCGCGCGGCCGCTGCCGGTGATCCGCGCCTGCTCATCACGTTTCCAGTACCGATTCCGAAAAATTTTACGGATAGCGAAGTCAGGCAACTCCTCGAAGCGCAAGGCTATACGCGCATTCATCGCCAGGAAAAGGCCTTGCTCGAAGTCGTGCAGGATCGCGTGCGTATCAGCAGCGCCGAGCGGGTGCGAGTGATCGAAGGCCTTGAAGCTACGCTGCGGGTCGGCCAAGGAAGGGTGAGCGTGTACGTTTCACCGCAAGCTAACTCCACCTCCCCCTTTGCTGCGAAGCAAATCCCCTCGGGGGACAAGGGGGAGAGCGAGCGCAGCGGCGAGGGGGCAACCGGGAGGGGGATGGGTCAACACGACGACTTGGTGCACGAAAGTGACGAAGAAATAGTCTGGCGTTTCTCGTCCGATCTGCATTGCGCCGACTGCGACATTCATTATGGCGAGCCGACGCCGAGCCTTTTCTCGTTCAATTCGCCGCTTGGCGCCTGCGACGTCTGTCGCGGCTTCGGGCGCGTGATCGGCGTCGACTTCGGGCTGATCGTGCCCGACGAATCGAAAACATTACGCGACGGCGCTGTGCGGCCATGGCAGACGCCGAGCTTTCACGAATGCCAGGACGACATCGTGAACTATGCCGGCAAGCGCGGCGTACCGCTCGACACCCCGTGGCGCGATCTCACCGCCAAACACAAGGCCTGGGTGCTCGAAGGCGAATCGACGTGGGTGAACTGGAAAAAATCGTGGCCCGGCACCTGGTACGGCGTGCGCCATTTTTTCAAATGGCTGGAAACCAAAGCCTACAAAATGCACATCCGGGTGCTGCTGTCTAAATATCGTGCGTATACCCCGTGCGAAGCGTGCGGCGGCGCGCGATTGAAACCCGATGCGCTCGCGTGGCGACTCGGCACCAAGCCGGATGCGGACAGTGTGCTGCCGGCGAACCGGCGCTATCGCGCGAACACCGTGCGCTATGACGATGAAATTCTGGCCGCGCTGCCGGGCTTGACGGTGCACGACCTGATGTTGCTGTCGATCGATCGCACCAGGGAATTCATTGATAACCTGCATCTTCCCGTACAACTTGACGAGGCCACGGATTTATTGCTGACTGAAATTCGCGCGCGCCTGGCTTATCTCACGCAGGTCGGCTTGGGTTATCTCACGCTCGATCGCCAATCACGCACATTGTCGGGCGGCGAAGTGCAGCGCATTAACTTGACTACCGCGCTCGGCACTTCGCTCGTTAACACCCTGTTCGTGCTCGACGAGCCGTCGATCGGCCTGCATCCGCGCGACATGGAGCGCGTGATTGCTGTGATGCGGCGGTTGCGCGACGCCGGCAATACGCTCGTGGTTGTCGAGCATGAACCGCAAATCATGTTCGCCGCTGACCGCATACTCGACATGGGGCCCGGTCCCGGCGAGCGCGGCGGTGAAGTGGTGTGCTTCGATACGCCCGAACGCCTCAAGCAAACGCATACGCTGACCGCTGAATACCTGTCGGGCCGCAAGCGCGCCGATAGCGGCATTGCGCCGACGCTGCCTGCGAAGGATGGGCCGCGCATCGAGATTCGCGGCGCGACCGAGCACAATCTAAAAAATATCGATGTCGCGATCCCGCTCAATCGACTGGTGTGCGTGACCGGCGTATCGGGCTCGGGCAAATCCACGCTGGTGCAAGACGTATTGTATACAGCGCTCTTAAAACACCAGGGCAAGCCGACCGAAACACCGGGCGCGCATCGGGCGATTCACGGGCACCACTTGATCGGCGACATCGTGATGGTTGATCAGTCGTCGATCGGCCGCACGACGCGTTCCAATCCGGCCAGTTATGTCGGCGCATTCGAAGCGATCCGCGAACTGTTCGCGCAGGCGCCGCTCTCTAAAGAGCGCAGTTACACGCGCGGCACGTTCAGCTTTAATTCCGGCAACGGTCGCTGCCCGACTTGCGGCGGCAACGGGTTCGAGCACGTCGAGATGCAGTTTTTGTCGGACGTCTATCTGCGCTGCCCCGATTGCGACGGCAGACGTTTTCGCGCCGAAGTGCTGGAAGTTGCGATCGACGGCAAATCGGTCGCAGACGTGCTCGAAATGACGGTCAATGAGGCGCTGACTTTCTTTGCCGCGCATAAAGATGTGCAAACTGCTTTAAAACCGCTCGCCGATGTCGGCCTCGAGTATCTGCGGCTGGGCCAGCCGGTGCCGACCTTGTCAGGCGGCGAAGCGCAGCGCCTGAAACTCGCGGGCCACCTCGCGCAGGCAGCCGCGCGCGCGACCAAGCCTGCCGGCATCGCGCAGTCGCGTGAACGCGGCACGCTGTTCCTGTTCGATGAGCCGACCACCGGATTGCATTTTGACGACGTCGCAAAACTACTGCGCGCGTTTCGTCAGTTGATAGCGGCCGGCAATTCGTTAATCGTGATCGAGCACAACCTTGACGTCATCACGGCCTCCGACTGGATCATCGATTTAGGTCCGGAGGGCGGCGAAGCGGGCGGTGCGATCGTGTGCACCGGCATGCCGGGGGATGTTCGGCAGCATGCGACTTCGCACACCGGTAAAGCGATGCGTGAATACGAAGACGCGCTTGCTGGCAAACCCATCCCCCTCCCAGCCTCCCCCTTGAAGGGGGAGGAGACTTCTCCTTTGGACGAGACTTCTCCTTTGAAGGGGGAGGAGACTTCTGCCAACTACGCAATAATTCCCCCCCCTTTGCCGCGAAGCAAATCCCCTGGGGGGGCAAGCGGGGGGAAGGGAGGGGGATGGGTTAAAGAAAATTCGATAACCATCCACAACGCGCGCGAACACAATTTAAAGAACATCGACGTCGCAATACCGCGCAACAAGTTCACCGTCGTCACCGGCGTTTCCGGCAGCGGTAAAAGCACCCTCGCCTTCGACATCGTGTTCGCCGAAGGCCAGCGCCGATACCTGGAATCGCTGAACGCGTCCGCGCGCCAGTTCGTGCAGCCGGCTTCCAAACCCGATGTTGACGCGATCTACGGCATACCGCCAACCGTCGCAATCGAGCAGCGCACGAGCCGCGGCGGGCGCAAGAGCACGGTCGCGACGCTGACGGAGATTTATCATTTC
>JANYCE010000035.1 GCA_025360445.1 Betaproteobacteria bacterium | reverse complement strand
CTCGCACTTGCCGGCGAAATGCTCAATCGCGCCGCGCCAGCAATTTAAATGAAGAAATGGCTATGGCTAAAATGAAAGGTTTGGGGCGCGGACTCGACGCGTTGCTCGGGGGCGAAGAGCCCAACTTAGCGCGACACGCGGCCGACCAGCAAGCTGAATTGATGGTCGATCTCTTACAGCCGGGTAAATATCAACCACGCACCCGGATGAGCGAGCCGGCGCTCATGGAACTCGCAGATTCGATAAAGTCGCAGGGCATCATGCAACCCATACTTGTGCGGCCGGTTGATGGCGGCCGCTACGAGATCATCGCTGGTGAGCGGCGCTGGCGTGCCGCAAAAATGGCCGGCCTGCGCGCAGTTCCCGTGCTCGTCCGCGAAGTTCCGGATAATGCTGCGCTCGCGATGGCATTGATCGAGAATATTCAGCGCGAAGACCTTAGCCCGCTGGAAGAGGCCAACGGCCTGCAACGCCTGGTCACCGAATTCGGCATCACCCACGATAAAGCCGCAGAAATGGTCGGCCGCTCCCGCAGCGCGGTAACCAATTTATTACGCCTGCTCGCCCTGGCGGAACCGGTGCGTGAACTTTTGCAGCAGGGCAAGCTCGACATGGGCCACGCACGCGCGCTGCTGGCGCTTTCCGGTATGCAACAAATCGACACCGCCCGCCTGATTGCGCAACGCGCAATGTCAGTGCGTGACACCGAAAAATTGATTGGCCGGCTCGTACGCGGTGACGCTGACAAAAAGCCGCGTCGCGTCAGCGATCGTGACATTTTGCGGCTGCAGGAAGAACTTGCACAGAAGCTGGGAACGCCCGTGTCGATTAAAACGGGCGCAAAGAAGGGTAGCGGAAAACTCACGATCGCCTACAACACGCTCGATCAACTGGACGTAGTTCTTGCCCGTCTGATGCGCTAATTACGGGTGTTGCAGCGCAACGCGAATTGACGCGTGAAGGTCACTTTTAGTACAATCGCTGGGTTTGATAGGACCAACGGGTGGCTCTCAAGATCGCGAGCAAACCGCTTCGCACCGTCCTGCGATGGCAACTGTATGCCACAGCAGTGATCGCGATTGGGGCGGGCCTTGTAGCGGGCATGCACGGAGCATTTTCAGCGGCGCTGGGTGGTTTTGTAACTTGGGCGGCTGGATTGGTCTTTGCGTTGATCGTGTCAGGCGACCGGGTTCGATCCGCAGGTGAGACGCTACGTATCTTGCTACGCGCCGAAGCGAGCAAGATCATGCTGATGGTTTTCCTGTTGTGGCTGGTAATGACGACCTACCGCGAAGTCGTGCCGGTGGTGTTTTTTGCGGCATTTATTGTGTCAGTGCTCGTGTCACAAGCCGCGTTGTTGGTACGCGAAACTGAATTGGATTAGGAACAACGTAATGGCTGCCGGCGCCGGTTTAACACCCACAGAATACATCGGGCACCACCTGACCTTTAACACCCACGTTATCGGCAATGGCGGTTTCTGGACGCTCAACGTCGACACCGTTGTCACTTCCATGCTGCTCGGCGTTATCGGGTTCGGCTTCATGTGGCTCGTAGTACGCGGCGCAACTGCGGGCGTGCCCGGCAGGCGCCAAGCCTTCGTTGAGCTCATATTTGATTTCGTAGACGAGCAGGTGAAAGGCGTATTCCATGGCGCGCGCGGCTTTATCACGCCGCTTGCGCTGACGGTTTTCGTCTGGGTGCTGTTGATGAACGCGATGGATTTTTTACCCGTCGATTGGGTCGCGCTCGGCACGCACCATGTAAATGCAGGCGGATTTAGAATTGTCCCCACCGCTGACGTCAACACCACGTTCGCGTTAGCGCTGTCGGTTTGGCTGCTGATGATGTATTACACGATCAAGGTTAAGGGCTTCGGCGGCTGGATACACGAACTCTTCTGCGCGCCCTTCGGTTCTCACCCGCTCCTGTGGGTATTCAATTTTCTGTTCAATCTGGTTGAATACATATCGAAACCGTTGTCGCATTCACTGCGGCTGTTCGGAAATATGTATGCCGGCGAAATTATCTTTTTGCTGCTCTGGATGATGGCAGCGACCAGCATCGCCGGCACAGTTTTCGGTTCGCTGCTGGGCCTGGGCTGGGCGATATTCCATATTTTAATAGTCGCGCTCCAAGCTTATATCTTCATGATGCTCACCATAGTTTATATATCGATGGCGCACGAAAGCCATTGAGCCACTTGATTTCACTTTAAACCCGTTCAAGAAAGGACAGAAGAAAATGGACAAAATGCAAATGTTGGCGATGATTCAGGCGTACACCGGAATCGGCATCGGCCTGATGATCGGCTTGGGCGCTCTCGGCGCGTGTATCGGCGTCGGTATCATGTGCAGCCGCTTCCTCGAAGGTGCTGCGCGCCAGCCGGAACTCATGCCTCAGTTGCAGGCAAAAGTATTTTTGCTGCTGGGCTTGATTGACGCTTCGTTCATTATCGGGGTCGGCCTGGCGATGTTTTTCGCGTTTGCCAACCCCCTGCTGACTGTCGTCCAGTAAACGCTGTAACGAGAGAAGGTTCCGGACGAGAACATCATGAACATTAATTTGACGCTATTCGCGCAGGCGATTACCTTTTTTGCGTTCATCCTGTTCACGGCGAGATTTGTGTGGCCGCCGTTAATGCGCGCGGTTGAAGCGCGCCAAAAACAGATTGCTGACGGACTCGCCGCGGCCGAAGAGGGTAAGCAGTCGCTCGAACTGTCGGCCAAACAGGCCGAGGAAGAAATCGCCAAGGCTCGTGCACGCGCAGCCGAAATCATGGCGCAGGCGGAAAAACGCGCTTCACAAATGATCGAAGAAGCGAAGTTGTCGGCACGCGCGGAAGGCGATCGCGAGAAAACCGCCGCCAAAGCGGAAATCGAACAGGAAGTATCTCGCGCCAAAGAAGCGTTGCGCTCGCAGGTGTCCCTGCTCGCGATAGCCGGCGCTGAGAAAATTTTGCGCCGGGAAGTCGATGCCAAGACCCACGCCGATTTGCTGCAGGCCGTGCAGGCTGAACTGTAGTCAGGCATATGGCTGAAACGATTACCATTGCACGTCCCTATGCCGAGGCGGCTTTCCGCCTTGCACGCGAGAACGCTGCGTTTGATCAATGGTCAAGCATGCTGCGTTTGCTCGAACTGGTTTTACAGGACGAGCGCGTGGCCCGTTGCGTGGGCGACCCCAATGTCAGCGGTAGTGAACTCGAAGGACTGATACTCGGCATCTGCGGCGAGCAACTCGACGGCGCTGGCAGAAATTTTGTACAACTGCTGGTGCATAACGATCGCCTAACTGCCGTGCCGGCGGTTCGCGCGCTGTTCGAACAAATGAGGCTGGCTCACGAAGGCGTACTTGAAGCAAAAATTCATTCGGCCTTCGCGATTAATGACGCGCAGGTCAACGACATCGTAAGCAAGCTCGAGATTAAATATAAGCGCAAAGTCCGCGCCGAAGTCAGTGTCGATCCGCAGTTGATCGGCGGCGTGAAAATCGTAGTCGGGGACAAAGTCTTCGATGCGACCGTGCGCGGCAAATTGGACGCAATGTCCGCCGCGCTTACCCGTTAGGAGTTTTTAGATGCAACTCAATCCGTCAGAAATCAGCGAACTCATCAAGAGCAGGATTCAGAATCTCGGCGCCACCACCGAGTCACGCACGCAAGGCACGATCATATCGGTGACCGATGGTATCTGCCGGGTGCACGGTCTGGCCGACGTCATGCAGGGTGAGATGCTTGAATTTCCAAAGAACACCTTTGGTCTCGCACTCAACCTCGAACGCGATTCAGTCGGCGCCGTAATCCTGGGCGAGTACGAACATATCTCCGAAGGCGATCCGGTCAAATGCACCGGCCGGATTCTGGACGTGCCGGTCGGCCCCGAATTGATCGGGCGCGTCGTCAACGCGCTTGGCCAGCCGATCGACGGCAAAGGCCCGATCAACGCGAAGGAAAAAGACGTTATCGAAAAAGTTGCGCCGGGCGTGGTATGGCGCAAATCGGTGTCGCAGCCGGTGCAGACGGGTCTCAAATCGATTGACGCGATGGTGCCGGTTGGCCGGGGTCAGCGTGAATTAATTATCGGCGACCGTCAGACCGGCAAAACGGCGGTGGCGATTGACACGATCATCAACCAGAAAGGCAAAGACCTGTTCTGCGTATACGTCGCGATCGGCCAGAAGGCATCAACCATTGCGAACGTCGTGCGCAAACTCGAAGAACATGGCGCGATGGCGTACACGATCGTCGTGGCAGCCACGGCGTCGGAGTCCGCCGCGATGCAATACATCTCCGCGTACTCGGGGTGCACGATGGGCGAATATTTCCGCGACCGCGGTCAGGATGCGCTGATCATTTATGACGATCTGACCAAGCAGGCATGGGCGTATCGCCAGATCTCGCTGTTGCTGCGCCGTCCTCCCGGCCGCGAAGCTTATCCGGGCGACGTCTTTTACTTGCACAGCCGCCTGCTCGAGCGCGCCGCGCGCGTGTCCGAAGCGTGGGTCGAACGGTTTACTAAAGGTGCGGTTAAGGGCAAGACGGGTTCTCTTACCGCATTGCCGGTCATTGAAACCCAGGCGGGCGACGTATCAGCGTTCGTGCCGACCAACGTGATCTCGATCACTGACGGCCAGATCTTTCTTGAGACCGACTTGTTCAATGCCGGCATCCGGCCTGCGATTAACGCGGGCGTGTCGGTGTCGCGCGTCGGCGGCGCGGCCCAAACCAAAATCATGAAACGCAAAGACGTCGGCGCCGGGGTTCGGCTCGCGCTTGCGCAGTACCGGGAACTGGCGGCATTCGCGCAATTTGCATCCGACCTCGATGAATCTACGCGCAAGCAGCTTGAACGCGGCCGCATGGTGACCGAGCTTATGAAGCAGCCGCAATATCAGCCGCTCGCAGTATGGGAAATGGCGTTGACGTTGTTCGCGGTGAATAACGGCTTTTTTGACGACATCGAGGTCAAGAAAGCCCTGAGCGCCGAGCGTTCGTTGCGCGATTACACTAAATCGAAATATGCAGACCTCGTCAACAACATCGAGGCGGCCAAAGACTTGAGCGCGGATGACGAGAAGGCGCTTAAAGCGGCGGTCGACGACTGGAAGAAAAACGGTAGTTTCTGATTTTTAAGCTGCTAAAGACGTATTTTGCTTCCGCCAATCTGATGGAGTATTGAGATGCCGGGCTCGAAAGAGATCCGAACCAAGATCAAGAGCGTGCAAAACACGCGCAAGATCACCAAAGCGATGGAAATGGTCGCCGCGTCGAAAATGCGCAAGGCTCAGGCACGCATGCGCGCGGCACGTCCGTACGGCGAAAAGATTCGTAACGTCGCTGCGCATATTTCGCATGCGAATCCCGAATATCGGCACCCGTTTTTGATGGTCCGCGATACTGTAAAAAGAATCGGCGTCATCATCATCACGACTGATAAGGGATTGTGCGGCGGCCTTAATACCAATGTGCAGCGCCTGGCGCTGAACAAGCTGAAGGAATGGGAAGCCGAAGGCGAGTCGTTTGATGTGTGCTGCATCGGCAACAAGGGGCTGGGTTTCATGCAGCGCCTTGGCGCAAACGTCGTCTCGCAAGTGACCCAGCTTGGCGACCGCCCGCAAATGGACAAGCTGATCGGCGCTATCAAAGTGATGCTCGACGGCTACACCCAGGACCGGTTCGACCGCGTGATAATTTTCTACACCAAGTTCATCAACACGATGAAACAAGAACCGGTGGCGGAGCAACTCCTACCATTGACTGGCGAAAAGCTTGGCGCGCCTGAAGGTTCATGGGACTACATTTATGAGCCCGAAGCCAAGGGCGTGCTCGATCAAGTATTGATGCGCTATATCGAAGCGATTATTTTTCAGGCGCTGTCCGAGAACATGGCGTCCGAACAATCGGCGCGCATGGTGGCGATGAAGTCCGCGTCCGACAACGCGGCGAACGTCATCGACGAATTGACATTGATTTACAACAAAACGCGTCAGGCTGCGATCACCAAAGAGCTGTCGGAGATTGTCGGCGGAGCCGCGGCCGTATGACGTGGCATCAGGCGCCGCGACGGTTTTGCCATTAAACGAATATCGAATTGATCCATTAGGAAAAATGCTATGACACAAGCACACGGCACCATCGTCCAATGTATTGGCGCGGTAACTGACATTGCATTCCCGCGCGACGCGATGCCGCACATCTACGATGCGCTCGTGTTAGAGGACGATGCAACCAATCCGCTGGCCGAGAAAGGACTCACCTTCGAAGTCGAGCAGCAATTGGGCGACGGCGTCGTGCGCACCATCGCGCTCGGTTCGTCAGACGGCTTGCGCCGCGGCATGAAAGTCTCAAATACGGGCAAGCCGATCTCGGTGCCGGTGGGTCAGGCGACGCTTGGCCGAATCATGGACGTACTGGGTCGGCCGATCGATGAAGTAGGTCCAATTCTGACCGACGAGCGCCGCTCAATTCACCAGCCGGCGCCAAAGTTTGACGAGCTTTCCCCGTCGGTCGAACTGCTCGAAACCGGAATCAAGGTTATCGATCTGATTTGCCCGTTTGCCAAGGGCGGCAAAGTGGGTCTTTTTGGCGGCGCCGGCGTTGGCAAAACTGTCAACATGCTTGAGCTCATCAATAATATAGCGAAGCAACACAGCGGCTTGTCGGTGTTCGCGGGTGTAGGCGAGCGCACGCGCGAAGGCAACGACTTCTACCACGAGATGTCCGAAGCGGGCGTCATCAAACTCGACAATCTGCCTGAATCTAAAGTTGCGATGGTGTTCGGTCAAATGAACGAACCGCCCGGCAACCGCCTGCGCGTCGCCCTGACAGGGTTGACCATGGCAGAACGTTTCCGCGATGAGGGCCGCGATATTTTATTTTTCGTCGACAATATTTACCGCTTTACGCTGGCCGGCACTGAAGTCTCGGCGCTGCTGGGCCGTATGCCATCGGCGGTCGGTTATCAGCCGACCCTCGCTGAGGAGATGGGCCGTCTGCAGGAGCGCATCACCTCGACCAAGACCGGTTCAATCACATCGATCCAGGCGGTATATGTACCGGCGGACGATTTGACCGACCCCTCCCCGGCAACGACTTTCGGTCACCTCGATGCAACTGTCGTGTTGTCGCGCGACATCGCCTCGCTCGGTATTTATCCGGCAGTCGATCCGCTCGACTCGACTTCCCGTCAGGTCGACCCGCACGTGATCGGCGAAGAACATTACAACACCACGCGCGCGGTGCAGGCCGTACTGCAGCGTTATAAAGAACTGCGCGACATCATCGCCATTCTCGGCATGGATGAATTGTCGCCTGAAGACAAACTCGCCGTCGGGCGTGCGCGCAAAATACAGCGCTTCCTGTCGCAGCCGTTCCACGTCGCTGAAGTTTTTACCGGTTCGCCAGGCAAGTATGTGACGCTCAAAGATACGATCAAGGGTTTCAAAATGATCGTCGACGGCGAATGCGACCATATGCCCGAGCAGGCTTTTTACATGGTTGGCGGTATCGAGGAAGCGATCGAAAAAGCGAAAACGGCTTAACGGGCAATCATGGCGAACACCCTGCACGTAGACGTTGTCAGCGCCGAAGAAAGCATTTATTCGGGCGAGGCGGAGTTCGTAATATTGCCTGGCGAAGCCGGTGAACTCGGCATCTATCCCCAGCACACGCCGCTCATTACGCGAATCAAGCCAGGGTCGGTGCGCATCAAGCCGCCGGGCAGTGCGGCCGAGGAACTAATTTTTGTCGCGGGTGGCATACTTGAAGTGCAGCCGAAACTTGTAACGGTACTCGCCGATACGGCCATTCGCGGAGGCGATCTTGACGAAGCGAAAGCCACCGAAGCGATCAAGCGCGCCGAGGAAGCGCGTGTGAAGGCGCAGGATAAGCTCGAAATCGCGTCCGTCGAAGCCGAGTTGGCGATGCTCGCTGCCCAGCTTGTTGCGATTCGCAAGTTGCGAAAGAAAAAATAGCCGGGCCGTCCGAATTTCGCGCATCGAACGCCCCCGCGTTAAATGAAGACAAAGCAATAATAAGGCGGCTGCGGCCGCCTTTGCTTTGTGGCGGACGCGTTAGATTAGAATCGCCGTGATAATTCACCTGAGGCCCGGCACGTGGGTGTAGAAGCGCACTTCGATGTGCTCGTTATCGGCGGAGGCATCAACGGCGCCGGAATTGCGCGTGACGCGGCCGGCCGCGGCCTGTCGGTGCTGCTCGTCGAAAAGAACGATCTCGCGTCAGCGACGTCGTCAGCCAGCAGCAAACTTATTCACGGCGGTCTGCGTTATTTAGAGCAGTACGAGTTTCGCCTTGTCGCCGAAGCGTTGAGCGAGCGCGAAGTGCTGTTGAACATAGCGCCGCATCTGGTCCATCCGCTATTGTTTGTGATGCCGCATGTACCTGCGCTGCGGCCGCGGTGGATGATACGTGCCGGACTTTATTTATACGACCATCTCGGCCGCCGCACGCGGTTGCCCGCCTCGCACAGTGTTGATCTGCGCCAATCGGTTTACGGGGCAGGCCTCAAACCCGCGTTGATCAATGGATTTGTCTATGCCGATTGTCGCGTCGATGATGCGAGGCTTGTTATTGCCAACGCAATCGCCGCGAGTGAACTCGGTGCCGAGATTGCTACGCGCACCGAATGCTTATCGGCCAAACGCCTCGGCGAAAACTGGCAGGCAAATTTGCGCAGCGCAGACGGTGGAACACGCATCATAACCGCGCGTGCGCTGGTCAACGCTGCCGGACCGTGGGTCAAACAAGTGCTTAATGAGCGGTTGGACCAACCGAGCCGGGACAACGTCAGGCTGGTCAAGGGCAGCCACATCGTGGTGCCCCGGCAATATGAAGGCGATCATGCTTTGATCCTGCAAAATGACGACCGGCGCGTGGTCTTCATGATCCCATACGAAGATCGGTTGACACTGATCGGCACGACCGATATCGCTCTCACCGGCAATCCCGCCGAACCGGCCGCGAGCGAGGCAGAAATTATTTATTTGTGCAAAGCGGCGAACCAATACCTGGCGCGCGCCATCGCGCCGCATGACGTGGTATGGAGCTACGCAGGCGTGCGTCCCTTGTATGACGATGGCACGTCGAATCCATCGGCGATCACGCGTGATTACACGCTACGCCTGGACTCTGACTCCGGAAACGGCCCGGTCCTGTCGGTATACGGCGGCAAAATCACTACCTATCGCAAGCTCGCGGAGCTCGCACTCGACAGACTGCGACCTTGGTTTCGCACTATGCGCGCGGCCTGGACTGCCGGCACCGCATTGCCCGGCGGCGATTTAGCTGGAGGGTTTGAAAGTTTTACCGAAAACGAACTAAAAAATAGTTACCCGTGGTTGCCGGCTACCCTGCGTCGCGCGCTCGCGCGACGACATGGTGTATCGGTGCACGCGATATTGAAAGGCGCACAATCGATAACTGATATGGGGCGATGTTTCGGCGCCGAACTTTTTGCGCGCGAAGTTGACTATCTTATCGAGCGCGAATGGGCACGCACTGCCGATGACATTCTCTATCGCCGCACCAAGACGGGGCTGCAACTTTCAGCGCCGCAGTGTGAAGTCCTCGCGTATTACGTCGGTGCGCGAGCCGCAACCAGCGGAATGCCCGTGAGATAATTCGTCGATGTCTGTCAATGTAGTCATACTTGCCGCAGGCCAGGGCAAACGCATGCAATCGACGCTGCCCAAGGTTCTGCACCTGCTGGCAGGTGTACCGTTGCTTTCGCATGTACTCGCCACCGCGCGCGCTTTAAATCCCGCTCACATTTGTGTCGTTTACGGCCATGGCGGGGAGCAAGTACCCGATACGCTGCGTGCGCCGGATTTGAGCTTCGTCAAACAGGAACCGCAACTTGGTACCGGGCACGCGCTAAAGCAGGCGTTGCCGCTGATCGACGGGCGTAAAGATACGCTGGTGCTGTATGGTGATGTCCCGCTAATTTCGGAGACGACGTTGCAGGCGTTATGCGCGGGCAGCGGCGAACGCTTGCGCGTCCTGACTGCAAAGGTCGCCGATCCAATCGGCTACGGCCGAATCGTGCGCGACGACGCCAACGCGATCATCGCAATTGTCGAAGAAAAAGATGCGACCGACCTACAACGGCAGATCGCCGAAATAAATACCGGGATCATGTTGCTGCCCGGAAAACGGCTCGTGAGCTGGCTTGACCGGTTGTCGAATCGAAATGCGCAGCGTGAGTATTATCTGACGGACGTCATCGCGCTCGCGGTCAAGGACAACGTGAAAATCGAATCGTGCGGGCCGGATGATCCGAGCGAAATTCTTGGCGTCAATAGTATGCGCCAGCTTGCTGAACTCGAAGGAATCCAACGTCAGCGCAACGCCGACCGGCTGCTCGATGCGGGGGTCGCACTGGCCGATCCGTCGCGCATCGATGTGCGCGGAGATTTGCATTGCGGGCGCGATGTACGGATTGACATTAATTGCGTATTTGAAGGTAGCGTGGAGCTTGGTGACAATACGGTGGTGGGTGCCAATTGCATTCTTCGCAATGCGAAGATCGGCGCGGCAACGCGCGTTGAGCCGTTTTCCTTCATAGATGACGCGATAATTGGCAAGAACTGCCGCATCGGCCCTTATGCGCGCATCCGCCCCGGCACCAAACTGGCGGCCGACGTCCACATAGGTAACTTCGTCGAAGTCAAGGCAGCGGATATCGGGATTGGCTCGAAGGCCAATCATTTGTCTTATATCGGGGACACGACGATCGGGCGCAATGTGAACGTCGGCGCGGGCACCATCACGTGCAATTACGATGGCGCCAACAAGCATCGCACAGTCATTGAGGATAATGTTTTGATCGGGTCGGATGTTCAACTGGTGGCACCGGTTACCGTGCATGCGGGGGCGACCATCGCTGCTGGCGCGACGATTACCAAAGA
Organism: Betaproteobacteria bacterium; assembly: GCA_025360445.1. Taxonomy (GTDB): domain Bacteria; phylum Pseudomonadota; class Gammaproteobacteria; order Burkholderiales; family SG8-41; genus PALSA-1004. The sequence goes on along the minus strand of JANYCE010000035.1, from coordinate 12,759 downwards.
CGTGCCGGCCGGTGAACTCACGCTGACTGAGAAAAAGCAGATCGTTAAACCCGGCTGGCAACGGCCGGTAAAGAACCGTTGAAAGCAACCTTCATGAACGGGAAAAGGTAGAAAGCAATGTGCGGAATTGTTGGTGCGGTAGCTGCGCGCAATGTCGTGCCTATCCTGCTCGAAGGTCTCAAGCGGCTTGAGTATCGCGGCTACGATTCATGCGGGGTGGCTGTCAATGCAGGCGGCTTGAAGCGCGCGCGCTCGGTGCGCCGCGTGCAGGATTTGATTGCTCAAGTCGAAGCGACGCATTTTGAGGGCACCACCGGCATATCGCATACGCGCTGGGCCACCCATGGCGCGCCCGTCACGATTAACGCCCATCCGCACTTTTCGCGCGATCGAATCGCGCTCGTGCACAACGGCATCATCGAGAACTACGAAGAGCTCCGCACTGAATTGCGCGGTGCAGGGTTTACGTTCGAAAGTCAGACCGATACCGAAGTCATCGCGCATCTCGTGAACCATTTTTATTCGGGTGATCTACTAAGCGCGGTGCAACAGACGTTAACCCGCCTGCGCGGCGCCTATGCGATCGCAGTGTTCTGCCGCGACGAGCCGCAGCGGGTGGTGGCCGCGCGTTTTGGCAGTCCGCTAGTAGTGGGTCTGGGTGAAAATGAAAACTTCGTGGCGTCCGATGCGATGGCGCTCGCCGGCACGACGGAGCGCATCGTCTATCTCGAGGAAGGCGACGTCGCCGACATCTATCAGGACAGCGTGCATATTTATGACCGCAATCAGGCCCCGGCTACGCGTGAGCCGCGCATTGTCAAAGCGCTGGCCGGCGGCGCCGAACTCGGTCCGTACCGGCACTACATGCAAAAAGAAATTTTCGAGCAGCCACGCGCAATTGCCGACACGCTTGAAGGCGTCGATGCCGTGACCCCGTTGTTGTTCGGCGACGGCGCCGAACAGATTTTCGGGCGCATCGACTCGTTGCTGATTCTGGCCTGTGGCACCAGCTACTACGCGGGACTCACTGCAAAATACTGGATCGAGGCGATCGCCAAGCTGCCGACACAGGTTGAAATAGCCAGCGAGTATCGCTACCGCGAAAGCGTCCCGAATCCACGTTCACTTGTAATCGTAATATCTCAGTCCGGCGAAACCGCCGACACGCTCGCCGCGTTGAAACATGCGCAATCACTCGGCATGACCGAGACACTCGCTATTTGCAATGTCGGATCAAGCGCGATCGTCCGGTTAACCAAACTCAATTATCTGACCCGCGCCGGCATTGAAATCGGTGTGGCATCAACCAAGGCGTTCACCACCCAGCTCGCGGCGCTTTTCATGCTGACGCTCGTGCTCGCGAAAATGCGCGGCAAATTGTCGCTCGACGCTGAAGCGGCGGCGCTGCGCAACTTGCGCCATCTGCCCGTAGCGCTGCAGGCAGTGCTTGCGCTCGAGCCGCAAATCATCGCGTGGGCGGGCGAATTTGCGCGCAAGGAGCACGCGTTGTTTCTGGGCCGCGGCCGGCATTTTCCGATCGCGCTCGAGGGCGCGCTAAAACTAAAAGAAATCTCGTACATTCATGCCGAGGCTTATGCAGCGGGCGAACTCAAGCATGGGCCGCTCGCACTGGTTACGGACGACATGCCGGTGGTGACCGTTGCGCCGAACGATGTGTTGCTCGAAAAATTGAAATCAAATATGCAGGAAGTGCGCGCGCGCGGGGGACAGCTGTATGTGTTTGCCGACGCTGATACACATATCGCGCCGGGCGACGGCATCAATGTCATTCGTCTGCCCGAGCACTACGGTGCGCTGTCGCCGATTTTGCACGTGGTGCCGCTGCAATTGCTCGCCTATCACACGGCATTGGCGCGCGGCAACGATGTCGACAAGCCGCGCAATCTCGCTAAATCGGTTACGGTTGAGTAAGCACGCAGGCTTAACCGCGCCACCCGACGCACGCGCTATTCTCAAAGCCGTTTTCGGCTACGCCGCTTTTCGCGGGCCGCAGGCGGACATCGTCGACCATGTCGTCAGCGGCGGCGACTGTCTCGTGCTCATGCCGACCGGCGGCGGCAAATCGGTGTGTTATCAAATTCCCGCATTAATGCGGGTCGGCACCGGCGTTGTGGTGTCGCCGCTGATCGCGTTGATGCAGGACCAGGTTGCTGCGTTACTTGAAGCCGGCGTACGGGCCGCGTTTTTAAATTCGACACTTAGCAATGCCGATGCCGCGGCAGTCGAACGCGCGCTGATTACAGGTGAGCTTGATCTCGTTTACGTCGCGCCCGAACGGCTGACCACGCCCCGCTTTATGCAGTTGCTGGGCCAACTGAGCAACGCCGGCAAGCTCGCGTTGTTCGCGATCGACGAGGCCCATTGTGTCGCGCAGTGGGGCCATGATTTTCGCCCTGAATACATTCAACTGTCGATTCTGCATGAACGCTTTCCGCAAGTACCGCGCATCGCGTTGACCGCGACAGCCGACCAGCAGACGCGCGAGGAAATCATCACGCGGCTGGGCTTGGATGGCGCGCGGACTTTCATTGCGAGCTTTGACCGTCCCAATATTCGCTATCGCATCGTCGAGAAAGCGAACGCGAAGGCGCAACTGCTGGCGTTTTTGCAAGCAGAGCATACGCACGACGCCGGCATTATCTATTGTCTGTCACGGCGCAAGGTCGAGGAGACCGCGGCGTGGCTGGCCGGCGAGGGCTTCAACGCGCTCGCCTATCATGCCGGCATGGACTCGGCGACACGCACGCGGCATCAGGCGCGTTTTCTGCGCGAAGAAGGCATCATCATGGTGGCCACAATTGCTTTCGGCATGGGTATCGACAAACCGGATGTGCGGTTCGTCGCCCACCTCGATTTGCCAAAAAGCATCGAAGGCTATTATCAGGAGACCGGACGCGCAGGCCGCGACGGCGCACCCGCCGATGCGTGGATGGCGTATGGACTCGCCGACGTCGTGAATCACCGCCGCATGATAGAAGCGTCCGAAGCCAACGACCAATTCAAGCGCGTCGCCGGCGCCAAGCTCGACGCTCTGCTCGGCCTGTGCGAAGCCACCGCGTGCCGCCGCGTAAGGCTGCTCGGGTATTTTGGCGAGGCGTCGGGCTCCTGCGGCAACTGCGACATTTGTCTCGAACCGCCCGACGTATGGGATGGCACCCTCGCAGCGAAGAAGGCGCTGTCGTGCGCGTTTCGATGCGGACAACGTTTTGGCGCGGGCCATTTGATCGACGTTCTGCTCGGCAACGAGACGCAGCGCGTAATCCAGTGGGGACATCGCGAACTCAGCACGTTCGGTATCGGCAAGGAACATGAGAAGAAACAGTGGCAGGCTGTTTATCGCCAATTGGTGGCCCAGGGGCTTTTGACAGTCGATCATGCGGGCTATGGCGCGTTGCAATTGACCGAAGCGAGTCGTGGCGTGTTGACCGGCGGCCAAACAGTCCATCTGCGCACGGCGCAGGAAAAACGGCGCACGCGCAGCACTTCGAAAAGCAGCAGCGCCGCGACTACGCTTGACGGGGCGGCGCACGAGCGTTGGGAGCGCTTGCGCACCTGGCGGGCGGCAATCGCCAAGGAGCACGGGGTGCCCGCATACGTAGTTTTTCATGACGCGACGCTTGCGGAGCTCGCCCGCGAATGTCCGTCGACTGTCGATGCGCTTAGTCGCATCTCCGGAGTGGGTGCGCGCAAGCTTGAGCGCTATGGTGATGACTTGCTCGCTGTCATGCGAGCGTAGTTAAACACCGGATTATTTGCGGGGCAGGCGCGGTTTGCGCGGCGCGTGACTGAAAAGCCAGTCATAAAGCCTATTCGGCAGCATGCGCAACACGCGCGCCACAATCGCCATTTGCCATGGGATAACTGCAAATGTATTGCCGCGATCGATGAGTTTTACCATTGCGCAAGCGGCCGCTTCCGCACTCAACATAAATGGCATGGGATAAGGATTGGCCTCTGTCATCGGGGTCGCAATATAGCCGGGACAAATCGTGATGACTTTGATGCCGCTTGATCGCAGCTCGACGCGCAGGCTTTCGAGATAGGAAATCACTGCGGCCTTCGATGCGCAATATGCGGCTGCGCCCGGCAGGCCGCGGTAGCCGGCTACGCTTGCAATACCGACGAGCGTCCCGCGCCCGGCCCCGCGCATTGCTGCGATATAAGGCTGAAACGTGTTGACCATGCCGACAACGTTGATGTCGAGTACGTCCTGGAAAGCCGCAAGGTCTTCCGGATCTTCAGTCAGTGTGCCGGTGCTGACGCCAGCGTTCGCAATCACGATGTCGGGGCAGCCATGACGCGAGATGAACGAGGCCGCGGCAGCCTGCAATGCCTCACTCTCACGCACGTCAAGTGCAAAAATCTGAACCGGCGTGCCTAGCTTTTTTGCCAGTGTTTGTAACTCTGCTTCCCGACGTGCGATCAGGCCGAGCATGGCCCCAATGCTGCTGTACTCGCGCGCGAGCGCAGCGCCGATGCCGCTCGACGCACCGGTCAAGATAACGCGGCGCATTACGGTTGCATGAAAAATTTAGACCAGCCGCCGGGCCAACTTACTTGGCGGCCTGTTCGCGTTGCTGGCGCGCAATCCGGACCAGGCGATCGAGGATGTCGATCGTTTTTGGCGATGAGCCGTCGGTCAGGAAGCGCCCGTCGACGACCAGCGATGGCGTGCCTTGAATGTCGTAGTCGAGCGTTTGCTTGCGCGCGCGTTCGACCTTGCGCCGCGTTTCGTCCGAACGGTAAATGGCCATAAACTTGTCGGGGTCCAGCCCTTGCTTAGCGGCCCATTCCGAGATCACTTTGTCCTGACTCATGGACAGATCTTCAACGTGATAGCTGTAAAACACTGCGGGGTGCATGCGTTCCACTTCGCCCAGCGCTTCAAGCGTGAAATACGTTTTTGCGAGCGGAACCCAGGAATCGTGGCGCACCACCGGGATGTGACGGTAAACGACGTCAGCCGGTTTGCCTTTGCGCCAGCGTTCGAGGCGCGGCAACAGCTCGTTGCAATGCTGGCAGCCATAAAAGAAAAAATCGATGACTTCGATTTTGTCGCCGGTTTCGACCGGCTGCCGGCGGATTTCACGGTAGTCGGCGTCAGTCGTGCTCGATTGCGCGGCGGCCGGCAGCGCCAGACTGACAAACGCGAGCATTAACCCAAACCGCAACAACCAAGGCGCGGACGCCAACATATTACTTACCGGCACGTTCCTTGCGCGCCTGCGCAATCAACTGATCGACAACGAGGAAGAAACGGTCGTAATTTACGCTGCCATCGGGATTCGAAAAATTGGACGGGCTGCTTAGATATTTGCCATCGACCGCAATAGCCGGCGTGCCTGGTACATCATAGTTCCGAGTCAGATCTTCCGACCGCTTGGTGCGGCTGTTGACCGCAAATGAGTTGTACGCGTCGAGAAATTTTTGCTTGTCCACGCCTTTGGAAGCGAACCAGTCTGCGATGGCACGCGGTTCGTTAACGAGCGCACGCTGCTTGGCGCTGTCTTTTTCCTCGTGTATGGCCGCAAACAAAGCATCGTGGTATTTGGACGCCAGACCCATCGCATCGAGCGCGTAGTAGGTGCGCGTCAAGGGTTCCCACGCGGGCGACCCGAACGTGCCGGGCACCGCGCGAAATTCGACGTCGGCAGGCTTGCGCTTTAACCACGCTTTGAGCGCCGGCTCAAGGTGGTAGCAGTGCGGGCAACCGTACCAGAAAAATTCAATAACCTCGATCTTTTTGCCGCTGTCCGTCGGTTGCGCCGGGCTGACTTTGATAAAGTCGCGCCCGACCGAAGGTGCTTGTTGAGCCCATGCGCTGCCTGCCGCCATCAACATAACCAGCGCTGCAACATGCCCCACCCGTGCGAATAACTTCATTACGTCTCCCGAAAAATTTACTTGGCCGCCTGCGCCGGCGTTTCACGAACTTTAATTAGAGTCGTCTCGACACCGTTTTGTTTCAGAGTGTCGCGCGCCCGATTCAGGTCTTCAATTGCAGTATACGGGCCTACGCGCACGCGATGCCATACCCCTTTATCGGGCACGGCGGTCGTCTGGACGGAAGCAGCGACGCCCGCGAGCGCTAAACGGGCTTTCAGATTATCGGCGTCGGGCGCGTTCTGGAATGCGCCCGCCTGCAGGTAAAACGTTTCTTTCGCCGGTGCGGGCTTGCGCTGTGCGTCTTCGAATTGCTGCTCGGTGGCTGGTTCTTCCGAGCCGGGCAGAATTTTATAGAAATCAAAACGTGGCTTGCCATCCGTTGCTTTGGCCGTTTTATCTTCAGTTTTTCCCGCATCCTGATGTTTGGGCAATTCCTGTTTGGGTGGGGGCGCCATGCGGTTGACGAATGGCGTCGGCATCTTATTGATGTACCACGCGACCGCCAGCGCGATACCGAGGCCCATGAGCAAGCCGATCAGAATGCCAACCAGCAACGAACCGGTGCCGCTTTTGCTGCCGCCCGCTCGCTTGGCGGGCCCTTTGTAGTCCTTGCTCATAGCAGAATTTTACATTTTTTCAGGTGCTGACACACCCAGAACCGCGAGTCCGTTTCTTAAAACGTGCCTTACGGCAACGGCTAGTGCGATACGCGCATGTTTAAGCGGCTCTTCAGGAACCAACAGGCGGGTGCCGTTGTAATAGCTGTGAAAATCGGCGGCCAGTTCGCGCAAATAAAAGGCGACCAGATGCGGTGACAACTCACGCGCTGCGTTCTCGATGACGACCGGATATTCGGAAAGCCGCGACAACAAAACCGATTCCGATTCTGCCGTAAGCGGCGAGGGATCCGTAGTCCTAAGGCTGGTGGCATCGCCGCCCCATTGCGCGAGCATGCTGCAAACGCGTGCATGTGCGTATTGCACGTAATAAACCGGATTATCGTTGCTCTGCGACTTGGCAAGGTCGAGATCGAAATCGAGATGCTGATCGCTTTTGCGCAGCACGTAGAAGAAACGCGCCGCGTCGTTACCGACTTCTGTCCGCAACTCGCGCAACGTGACGAACTCGCCCGAACGAGTCGACATCGATACCTTCGCGCCGCCTCGATACAACACGGCAAACTGCACAAGCGCAACCTCTAACTGGCCCGGATTCGTACCGAGCGCGGCCAGCGCGCCTTTGACGCGCGGAATGTAACCGTGATGATCGGCGCCCCACACGTCGATCACGCGAGTAAAGCCGCGCTCGATTTTATCGAGGTGATAGGCAATGTCTGAAGCGAAGTACGTAAACTGGCCGTTCTCGCGGCAAACCACACGGTCCTTCTCATCACCGAACGCCGTCGAACGAAACCACGTCGCGCCATCCTTGACGAAAAGATGCCCGCCGGATTGTAATCGGGCAATCGCGCGTTCGATTTTGCCGCTGGCATACAACGACTGTTCCGAATACCAGCAGTCGAACGACACGCCGAAGGCGGCAAGCTCTTCGCGGCACCCGTCCAGTTGAGTTCGCAGCGCATGGGCGTGGATAACTGCGTAATCGGCACCGAGCAAAAATTTTGCGTTAATAATTAATTGATCGAGCCTCAGTTCAGCGTCTGTGACTGTGTCAGGCGCACTCGCGTAGACCTCACCGGCTTCTCTCAGGTAGCGCTTACTGTCTTGCAAGCGTAGTGCCTGTGCCATTGCTTTAACGTAATCGCCCTGATACGCGTTAGGCGGAAACGCAACCTCGACGTTGCTCAACTGCAGATATCGAAGCCAGGTCGATAGCGCGAGGATGTCCATCTGCCGGCCGGCGTCGTTCACGTAATACTCTCGTTGAACGTCGAAGCCGGCGGCGGTAAGTACGTTGGCTAGACTCGCCCCGAATGCCGCGCCGCGACCATGGCCGACATGCAATGGCCCGGTCGGATTTGCCGAGACGAATTCGACCTGGACCTTGGCGGTTGACTTAACAGCCGCATCGCCAAAATGCGTCCCGCGCGCCAATATATAAGGCACGATCGCGCGCTTGATCGCCGGTTTTAAAAAAAGATTGATGAACCCGGCGCCCGCGATTTCTGCCTTGTCGATATAGGGCGAAGGTGGAATCGCGGCGATCAACGCTGTGGCGATTTCGCGTGGATTTCGCTTCAATGGTTTGGCGAGCTGCATGGCAACGTTGCACGCGTAGTCGCCATGCTGCGCTTGCTTCGGGCGCTCGACTACTGCTACCACCCCGGTTTCCAACGGTGCGACCACGGCGCGCGCTGCATCCATCAAACCGGCAATATGCGCGTGCAAATCGGGAAAGGCGTCAGTCGTCATGCTTTGATATTCAATTCGTTCCAATGTAAATCAGGTTGTATGCCGAGAATGCGGTTCGTTAAAAGGTGCAAATTTTAGCATGTGAGGCCTACCCCATCCCGAATCAAACCTCGAGCGGATCGACGTCCAGCGCCCACCGAACTTTGCGTTCGCCGAGAGCGCAAAGCTCGGCGTGCCAGCTATGCAGAAACTTTTGCAGCGTTGTGCGGGAATGCGCCTGTAAGGTCAATTGCGCGCGCTCTAGTCCAGCCATACGGACTAAGCCCGCGGCGACAGGATCGTAAATCGTCACCGCAGCATTTTGGGCCCCTGCCATCCCGGCCGCGCGCTCTAGAAATCCAAGTGCAACCGCTAACTGCGGCGCTTCGGCGCGTAGCACCGCTTGATGAACGAACGGCGGGAAACCCGCTTGCTTGCGTTCGGCCAGGAGTTCTTGCGCGTATGCCGGATAGTCGTGGCGACTTAAGGCTTGGTATAGCGGATGCTGTGGAAATTCTGTTTGAATCAAGACACGGCCGCGCGTGGCGCCCCGGCCTGCCCGCCCGGAAACTTGGGTTAAACGTGCAAACAGGCGCTCACCGGCGCGAAAATCCGTACTGTACAACGAACTGTCGGAGTTAATAATGCCGACCAGGTTAAGTTGCGGAAAATCGTGCCCTTTGGCGAGGATTTGCGTACCTATCAGAATGTCGACTTCCTCCGCTTGAATTTGACGGCGCATGTCCTGCCAGGCGTGTTTACGCCGGGTGCTGTCGCGGTCCACTCGTAAAATGCGCGCCGCCGGGAACGTCCGCGCAAGCGCCTCTTCAATACGTTGCGTGCCTTGCCCCAGCGGCAGTAGATCGTGATTGCCGCAGGCCGGGCACGCAGCGGGGATTGTTTCCTGATGACCGCAGTGATGGCATTGAAGGCGGCGCGCCGTCGCATGCAATACTAGTTTCGCCGAGCAACGTGCGCAGTCGGCGGTCCAATTGCAACTTCGACACATTAACACCGGCGCGTATCCACGCCGGTTGATGAACACCAGACTTTGCTCGCCGCGTTGCATCGTCGCCTCGATCGCCTTGAGCAGATCTTGCGACATGCCATCGATGAGCGTCAAATTGCGCGTGTCGATATATCCAATTTCGGCCGGCATGGCATTGACGGGCCGGGTCAGCGTGAGTAACCGATAGCTACTGGTCATCGCGTTTTGAAACGTTTCAAGCGCGGGCGTTGCGGAGCCGAGAATGATCGGGATTGCACGAGCCTTTGCGCGAACGAGTGCCAAGTCGCGCGCTGAGTATCGCAGCCCGTCCATCTGCTTAAATGACGGATCGTGCTCTTCATCGACGATGATCAGGTCGAGTTTCGGTAGCGGTGTAAATATTGAAAGCCGCGTGCCAAGCACGATGCCCGCGATGCCCGACTGCGCAGCCAGCCATCCGCGTAAGCGCTCGCTTTCGTTTAAACCGCTATGTAACGACACAACAGCGGTCGATGGAAAACGCGCACGCACCACCGCTTCCAATTGCGGTGTTAAGTTAATTTCTGGGACTAAGACCAGAGCCTGACGACCGCGGCGGAGCACGTCGCTAATGAGCTGCAAATAAATCTCCGTTTTGCCGCTGCCAGTGACACCCATGAGCAACCACGGCGTAAAACCGACTTGCCTGCTGCGGACACTGTCGATCGCTATATTTTGCTCGGCGGTCAGAACAGGGCCTTCAGCCTGACTCAGTTCAGACGCAACGCTTGATAGGATAGGTGAGCGCGCAAACGGCTCGATCCAACCGAGTGTAAGCATAGCTTTCAGATTCGAACGTGCAGTCGGCGCGACAGAGTGAAGTATCGCCTCATCGACCGCGCTGTCTGCTTTCCGCAGCAACATGAGCAGTTCGCGCTTTACTTTAGCGCGCACGGGTAATGTGGACATATCGGTTGCGTGTCCGGCATCCGTAATCCGAAACGCCTTTTTTTCTACAGGCTTTATCTCCTGACGGCGCCGAAGTCGCGTAGGCAACGCATTGAGAACGACCTCGCCCAACGGATGGTGGTAGTACTTGCTACAAAATTTAAGCAAGCTAAGCACGTCTGACGGCAAGGCCGGCACGTCCCGCAAGATTGTTAAGACTTGTCGTACTCGTTCCGTCGCGAGCGATGAGGACTCCGCCAGTTCGATGATGACGCCGACCGCTATTTTTTTTCCAAACGGTACCAGCACGCGTCGCCCGATGTCTTCTTGGTGAACCGCGGGCGCTGCGTAGTCGAACAAAATCGGCAATGGCACATCGAGAGCAATCCGAACAAATTTCATCTTTGCCAAGTAGGAACGCGTAGGTTAACGCCTACAGCTAGAGTGAATTCTGAGAACAGCCCGCAAGTCATTTAGCCAGCACATCTTTTTGGAGGTAACTAAGTTCTTTGTGGATAACTGTGTTGATTAAAACTCAGGCAAGCTAAAAATTGCGCCCGTGGGAGTGCCCATGATTTACTGGACTTTTTCGTTTTATATTAATAATACTATTGTATTTCAATTACTTAACGATTCTGTCGGTAAGAAAGCCACAGTGTTGTTATTGAACAATGCCTGATAGCTCTTCGCTGTGCATAAGTTCGTGGGGCAAGCGCCCCGCAGACCCACTATTGGCGCGGTTCTTGGTGATATGGCGGGCTTAGCCGCCGCACCGCATCGACCAGCGCCAAAACGTTTTCGGGCGGCGTGTATTGAGATATCCCATGCCCTAAATTGAAAATGTGCCCACTGCCGTTACCGAAGCTGGCGAGAATCTTGGCAGCCTCATGTTCGATTGGCGACGGCGATGACAGCAAAATCGATGGGTCCAAATTGCCTTGCAATGCAACTTGCGCACCAATCCGCGCGCGTGCAGATGCAACGTCTACCGACCAGTCAAGTCCCACGGCGTCGCAACCGATCGCTGCAATACGCTCCAGCCACCCACCGCCTCCCTTGGTGAACACAATATTGGGTACTCGCTCGCCAGCGTGTTCACGCTTGATGCCGCTGATGGTGCGGCGCATGTAACCAAGCGAGAATTCCTCGTACGCGGACGTAGTTAGCGCTCCGCCCCAGGTATCAAAAATCATCACGGCTTGCGCGCCGGCTTCTATCTGCGCGTTCAAGTAGGCGGTTACTGCTTCGGCGTTGACCTCAAGGATTCGATGCAAGAGGTCCGGACGCTGGTAAAGCATTTTCTTAACGGACGCGAAATCGCTGCTGCCACGACCTTCGATCATGTAACACGCGAGCGTGAACGGGCTGCCGGAAAATCCAATCAGCGGGACGCTGCCATCCAACGCACGTCTGACCTGACTAACCGTGTCCAGCACGTAGCGCAAATGCGATGCCGGATCGGGCGGAGCGAGCTTGCGGATCTCCGACTCTTCGCGCAGCGGGCGTTCAAACCGCGGGCCCTCGCCCTCGGCGAAATATAACCCCAGACCCATGGCGTCCGGAATTGTCAATATATCCGAGAACACAATCGCCGCATCTAGCGCATATCGCGCCAGCGGCTGCAGCGTCACCTCGGTTGCGAGATCGGGATTCTTGCACAATGCGAGAAAATTACCGGCATGAGCCCGCGTCTGATTATATTCGGGCAAATATCGGCCGGCCTGACGCATCAACCAGATCGGCGTGTAGGGCGTGGGCTGGCGAAACAAGGCGCGAATGAACGTGTCGTTCTTTAAATTAGACATACTAATGAAGGGAGGGTAGCGTTGGGTTTAACTTCGTGATTCGAGTTTTGCGCAGCAGCTATAAACGGATTGCCGTGTTGGAGTACTCACCATCAGTGAGTCGTTGTGCAACGACTGAACCGTCAACGTCGTTTACCGCGGCAATACTGACGATCCCATCAAAAATTCGTCGATCGCGCGCGCGCATTGCCGGCCTTCGCGAATCGCCCATACCACCAGCGATTGACCGCGCCGCACATCACCTGCTGCGAAGATCTTGGGCACTGAAGTCGAATAACAGCCGGCGCCGTCGGTCAGCGCCCTGACGTTACCGCGTGCGTCTTTATCGGTACCGAAAGCATCTAACATCGATTGCACCGGAGAAACGAAACCCATCGCGAGTAGCACCAGGTCGGCCTTCATCTCAAACTCGGAGCCGGGCACCTCCTGCATCTGGCCGTCTTGCCACTCGATGCGAGCGGCCACCAGTCGTTGGACTTTGCCGTCGCTGCCTTCCAAGCGCTTGGTAGCAACCGCCCAATCGCGCTTCGCGCCCTCTTCGTGCGAAGATGATGTGCGCAAGCGCTGAGGCCAGTACGGCCATACCGGATTTTTGTCGAGGTCCGGCGGCATCGGCAACAGTTCGAACTGAGTGACCGAGGCGGCGCCATGTCGGTTTGAGGTACCGACGCAGTCTGAGCCGGTATCGCCCCCGCCAATGATGACCACATGCTTGCCCCCCGCCGAGAGTTCCGCGACATTCGAGTCACCTGCAACGCGACGGTTTTGCAGCGGCAAAAAG
>JANYCE010000269.1 GCA_025360445.1 Betaproteobacteria bacterium | reverse complement strand
CTTGCTGATTGAGAACCCGTCGAAACTCCCCGAGCCGTCCAAGGTCAGCGAAATCCGCGAACCGATCATTACCGCGTCGATTCTGTTGCCGCAGGATTACGTCGGATCGGTCATCACGCTGTGCACGCAAAAGCGCGGCGTGCAACGCAACATGCAATATCTCGGCCGCCAGGTCATGCTCACTTATGAACTGCCGCTTAACGAAGTCGTAATGGATTTCTTCGACAAGCTAAAATCTGTCAGCCGCGGCTATGCCTCGCTCGACTATGATTTCAAGGAATACCGCGCCGGCGATTTGGTCAGGCTCGATATTCTCATCAACAACGACCGGGTCGACGCGTTGTCTCTGATCGTGCATCGCGCCAGTGCGCAATACCGCGGCCGCGAGCTTGCGCAAAAAATGCGCGAACTCATTCCGCGCCAGATGTTCGACATTGCAGTGCAGGCGGCAATTGGCGCACATATAATTGCGCGGGAAAATGTCAAGGCTCTGCGCAAGAATGTGCTCGCTAAATGCTACGGCGGTGACATATCACGCAAGCGCAAACTGCTCGAAAAACAAAAAGCCGGTAAGAAACGCATGAAGCAGGTTGGCAATGTTGAAATTCCGCAGGAAGCCTTCCTCGCAATCTTGCAGGTGGAAAGCAAATGAGCTGCATGCGGGCGCCGGCGCCTCTTTCCGACAAGGTAATTTGAATGAATTTTGCATTGATCATGTTTTCGTTGCTCGTCGTTACCGGCGCGGTCTGCCTGCTCGACCACTACGTGCTGCGCAAGCACCGCGCGGCCGGTTCGCCAGAGCCATGGTGGATCGAATATCCAAAGAGTTTCTTTCCTGTCATCCTCATAGTCTTCCTGCTGCGTTCGTTTCTCGTCGAGCCGTTTAAAATTCCCTCCGGTTCGATGTTGCCGACGCTGTTGATCGGCGATTTTATTCTGGTCAACAAGTTTACGTACGGCGTACGGCTGCCGGTTATTAACAAGAAAATCGTCGACATCAACGCGCCGCAGCGCGGCGAGGTGATGGTTTTTCGGTATCCCGAAAATCCGTCGCTCGATTACATCAAGCGCATCGTCGGGGTGCCCGGTGACAAAGTGAGCTATCAAAACAAGCGGCTTGCAATCAACGGCCAGGAGATTAAGGCGGAGCCGGACGGCCAATATAACTATGTCGAGACCGGACTCAGTTTCGTGTCGACGCAGCGTATAACGGAGTTGCTCGCGCCGGACCATGCGCACTCGATTCTGATCAACCCGGATATTCCTACCTTGCGGGTTTCCGATGTCAGGCGGTTCCCTTTCCATGAGAAATGTGCGTACAATGAAACGGGTTTTACCTGCACAGTGCCGCCGGGTAACTACTTTATGATGGGAGATAACCGCGACAGCAGCAGTGATAGCCGCTATTGGGGTTTTGTGCCGGAAGAGAACATCGTTGGCAAGGCCTTCCTCATCTGGTGGAATTTCGATGAGTTCAAGCGTATCGGTCAGGCGATAAAATGACAGGGAGAGTCATGAAAAAACAGCGTGGTGTAAGTTTAAGCGGGCTGCTTGTGTTCTCGGTCATTCTTATATTCATCCTGTTGCTGGGCTTTAAGCTGTTCAAGCCCTACACGGAATATTTTGCGTTGCAGAAGATTTTTCGCACCCTTGCGGTGAAACCGGAAATCAAGACCGGGACTCGTCGTGAAGCGATGTCGGTATGGGCCGGTTATGCTCAGATCGAGGGCATCACGTCCATCGGCGGCGACGATTTAGAGATCACCAAGGACGGCAACGGCGTGGTTGTCAGTGCCGCCTATCAGGCCAAAGTACCGCTGTTCAAAAATTACACCTTACTGATTGACTTCAACCCGAGTTCGGCCAAGGCCGGGCTGTAAAGCCACGGCGGGGCCGGCGACTTCACAAGCATGGCTCGTCACTTCCTCGCCGACATTACGGGTTACTCGTTCATCAATGCCAGTTTGCTGAGGCAGGCTTTAACACACCGCAGTTTTGGCGTTACGCATAACGAGAGGCTGGAATTTCTCGGCGACGGCGTTCTTAATTGCATCGTTGCGGCTGTGTTGTTTGAGCGATTCACGCAGCTGCCCGAAGGCGAACTCTCACGCCTGCGCGCAAGCTTCGTCAACCAGCAAAGCCTGTTCGACATAGCGCAGCAAATCAATCTTGGCGGCCAGTTGTTGCTAGGCGAAGGCGAACTCAAAAGCGGCGGCGCGCAACGGCCGTCCATTCTCGCCGACGCTCTCGAGGCATTGATTGGCGCCACATTTCTGGATGGCGGATTCACCGCTGCATATGCAATGGTGGTACGGTTGTTCGAGCGCCGCCTCAGCGAAGCCGACCCGACTGCCGTCGGCAAAGACCCGAAGACGTTGTTGCAAGAATTTTTGCAGGGCCGCCGGATCGCGCTGCCGCTATATTCGGTCATCGCCACGGCAGGCGAGGCGCACGAGCAAAGTTTTCGCGTTGAATGTGCAATTCCCGCCATGAACATCCGCACGCAGGGCGAGGGCAGCAGCCGCCGTGGCGCGGAGCAGATCGCGGCCCAACGCGCTTACGATCTGAGGATGCAATCAAATGAGTGAGCCAGGCGTTCCATTCCGCGCGGGATACATCGCGATCGTCGGCCGCCCGAATGTCGGTAAATCCACGTTATTGAACCGCCTGGTTGGCCAGAAGCTCAGCATTACTTCACGCAAACCGCAAACCACGCGCCAGCGCATAACGGGCATCCTGACGCGGCCCGATGCCCAGCTTATGTTTGTCGACACACCCGGCTTTCAGACGCGCCATACGAGTGCGTTGAACCGGCACATGAACCGTACCGTTACCCAGGCGCTCAATGACGTCGACGTGATTGTGCTGGTCATCGAGGCGGGCCGTTTCAGTGCGGAGGATCGCGCGCTGATTCCACTATTGCCAGCCGGATCTAAAGCGCTGTTAGTCATTAATAAAGTAGACCGCCTTGCGGATCGAACGCTGTTGTTGCCTTTTATCACTCAGGTGTCCGCCGAGCGGGAGTTCGCCGAGATCGTGCCGGTCTCCGCAGCAAAGGGGCATGGCGTCGACGAACTCGCCAAGACGATCAGCCGCTATCTTCCCGAACACGCCGCCCTCTACGGCGCCGACGAAATCACTGAGTCCAGCGAGCGCTTCCTGGCCGCCGAAATGATTCGCGAAAAGTTGTTTCGCCTGCTTGGGGACGAACTGCCGTATGCGAGCGCGGTCATAATTGATAAGTTCGCGCTCGAAGGCACTATGCGTCGCATACACGCTTCCATCATCGTCGATAAGGATACGCACAAGGGAATCGTGGTGGGCGCCAAAGGTGCGCAGCTCAAAGCGATCGGCACCAAGGCCAGGCTCGATATGGAAAAACTCTTCGGCGGCAAAGTTCACCTTGAATTGTGGGTCAAGGTCAAACGCGGGTGGGCCGAAAACCAGCAGGTCATGAAGCAACTCGGTTATGGGTGATGAAGGCGGCTGATACAGGCAGGGCGCGGCACGACGCAGAGCCTGCGTTCGTGCTGCACAGTTATCCGTATCGCGAAACCAGTCTCATCATTGAAGCGTTTACCCGCAATTGGGGCCGCGTGGCATTGGTCGCGCGCGGTGCACGGCGGCCGCGGTCCGCCTTGCGCGGTGTGTTGCTCGCGTTCCAACCACTGCTGTTGAGTTGGGGCGGCAGGGCTGAGTTGCGCACATTGCACAAAGCCGAATGGCAGGGCGGCCTGCCGCAATTGCAGGGGCGTGGTTTACTCTGCGGGTTTTATCTTAATGAGCTGATGCTCAAATTACTTGCGCGTGAAGACGCGCATGAAGCGCTGTTCGAAACGTATCATGCGACGCTCAGCGCCTTGACGAACGGCGGCGAGCACGCGATGACGCTGCGTAGTTTTGAGCAACGCCTTCTAAAGGAGGCAGGCTACGCGCTGACGCTGGATCGCGATGCGAATAGCGGTGAGACGATCGTTGCGGAATACTGTTACCAGTACATCGTCGAACGCGGGCCGGTGCGCATCAAACCAGAAGCGTTTCACGTCGCTGAGAGGGGTGAGGGCGACGAAAAGCGGTTAGAATTGCGCGGTCAAACGCTACTCGACATGGCGCGCGACAACTACGAGAGTCCGGCCACCCAGCAGCAAAGCAAAGCTTTGATGCGCATCTTGATAAATCACTGCCTCGGTAACCAGATTTTGAACACGCGCCAGCTGTTGATGGATATACGGCAACTATGACGCGGCTCAGCGTCAACCTCAATAAGATCGCGTTACTGCGCAATGCGCGAACGC
>JANYCE010000027.1 GCA_025360445.1 Betaproteobacteria bacterium | reverse complement strand
TATATTTTCGAGGCGGGTATCGAGGCGCCGGAATTAAAATGTCCAACGACACCGACAACTTTGGCGTCGACCAGCTTCTGAGCGACCGTGGCGGCCTTGGTTGGATTCGCCTCGTCGTCTTCGGCGACGAGTTCGAGTTTGATTTTTTTACCGTCGATGGTTAGACCCGCGGCGTTCGCATCTTCAATCGCTAATTGCACGCCATTCTTGATGTCGATGCCGATGTGCGCTTGCGGGCCGGTTAACGGCGATGCGACGCCAATCTTGACGATGGTTTCGGCGGGCGGCGCCTCAGCTTTGGGCGCTGGTTTTGACGCCTCCTCTTTGCTGCAGCCCTGCATCGTCATGGCGGTGGCGAACAACAAACCCGAGGCTAACAACTGAAGGCGGTTCATGCGGTCTCCCGAGATCATAAATGGTTGTTAAAGCGCGAGAAATGATTATCCGTAGGCGCTTGCGCGTTGTCAATTTGCGGAGTTCGTAAAAAAAGGCGCTGCCCGCGGGTGCGCCTTTTCGTTTTCCGCAAAACGGTTTACTTCGCTTTTGCCATCATCAAATCAACGACAGCTTTGACTTCGTCGTCCGCCAAATAGGCGGCGCCGCCTTTGGCGCTCATGAGGGTGCCGGGTTTGCCCAGCAGCGCCGATTTGTACATGGCGTCCTTGCCTTCTTTGATGCGCGGCGCCCACGCAGCTTTGTCGCCGAGTTTCGGTGCGTTGGCGACGCCGGCATCGTGGCAAACCCCGCACGATTTCTTATAGGTTTCTTCCGCCGTGGCGGCAAATAGGCTGCCAGCCGCGACCATGCTGATGACGCCCAACGTACCAATTACTGACGATTTCATGAAATCTCCTTTAAGTGCACCTAAAAACCGCCGGCATCATAGCAAATCCGACGTGCTCCATCCAACGTCGCCGCTCGTTCAGGTCGTGTGCGTTTTCAGCACGGAAATCAAGGTCGAGCAGTCGGCAATCGGGGATAAACAAGTAACGCCGCGGCACACCCATGCGTTGACGAATTCGCCGGGCGGTTTGTCGAGCACGGGCGGCAGTCCTGCCGTTTGCGTGGGTATGGCAAAAATCAGGACATGCGGCAGATAATGCTGATTGATGACACGCTGCCATGCGCCGGCGTCGCTGCCTCCACGCAGCACCACGATCGAGGGCGGCGTTAGTTCTTCTTCGAGCGCCGCGCCAAGACTCGTATGCGCGCCCGGTTCGTGCTCGAGTAGCGGTTTGAATGCTTGCAGGGTGCGCCGCGCCGCCTCGCTATAGCGTGGTTCGCCGGTCAAGTGACCGAGTCGGCCGAGCGCCAGCGCTGCAATCCCGTTACCTGATGGTGTAGCGTGATCACGGCCGCTCTTCGCACGATGCAGCAGACGCTCATGATCGTGGCTCACGAAGAAAAATCCGCCGCGCGCGGGGTCTTCGAACTGATCGATCAATACGTCGGCCAACGCGCGCGCCCACTCGAGGTCGGCAAGTCTAAAGTCGTGCTGCATAAGTTCGAGCAATGCGTCGAGCAAAAACGCATAGTCATCCAAGTACGCATTCAGGTGCGCGTTGCCATCCTTATAGGTCGCGAGCAGTCGGCCGTTGAACCACATAGTCGAACGCGTGAATTCAACCGCGGCGCGCGCTGACGCAAGCCAGTCGGCATTGCCGAATACGCGCGCTGCGCGCGCCATCCCTTTAACCATCAGCGCATTCCAGCTAGTGAGCACCTTCTCATCGCGGCCCGGATGCACGCGCGATTCGCGGACTGCCAACAACTTGATGCGCGCGGAATCGAGCAATTGCTGCGCGTGTTCCAGCGGCAGATCAAGGCGTTTGGCAACGACCGGGAGGGGTTTCGTCACACGCAAATGCCAGAATTCGCGTTCAAAATTAGGCCGCACGTCGAGCCCGTAGTGCGGTTCGACAACCGCGTACTCCGCGGCGGTCAGCGCGGCCTTGACGGTCTCGGGCATCCACACATAAAACTTGCCTTCGACGTGTTCGGAATCGGCATCGAGGGACGAGTAATAGCCGCCGCGCGGTGATTGCATTTCGCGCATGACCCATGCCGCGGTGTCCGCGACCGTGCGCGCAAATAACGGTTTGGGATCGACCAGCCATAAGTCGCTGTAAAGACGCAGCAGAGGGCCGTTGTCGTACAGCATTTTTTCGAAATGCGGTATCGTCCACTGCGCATCGACGCTGTAACGGCAAAATCCGCCGCCCAACTGATCATAGATGCCGCCCTCTGCCATTTTAGTCAGCGTCAGCCTTGCCATGCCCAGTGCGTAGTCGTCGCTAACGTCAGCCGCGCGGCGCAGGCAAAATTCGAGTTCGGCCGGGTGCGGGAATTTGGGCGCCGCACCGATGCCGCCGTCGACTTCGTCAAAAATATTTTTTAGTTCGCGTAACGCGACGTCGAGCGGGATCGCTGTCAACTCACCGCCGGTCGGCGGCGGAGATTCGGCTTGCACCAGCGCCGCGCGTAACGCGACGCTTTGCCGTTCAATTTCGTCACGCTTGTCGTTATCGTTATACGCAGCAGCAATCTGCGGTAACAGGTCGATGAAGCCCGGCGAGCCGTGGCGCGCTGTTTTCGGAAAATAAGTTCCGCCGAAAAACGGCGTCTGATCCGGCAGCAAAAACATCGTCAGCGGCCAGCCGCCGTTGCGGCGGGTCAACAGCGCATGTGAAGCCTGATAAATCTGGTCGAGATCGGGGCGCTCCTCGCGATCGACCTTGATGTTGATGTAAAGCTCGTTCATGAGGGCGGCGACCGCCGCGTCCTCGAATGACTCGTGCGCCATGACATGGCACCAGTGGCACGCTGAATAGCCGATCGATAGCAGGATCGGTTTGTCCTGTTCACGGGCCGCCGCGAGCGCCTCTTCGCCCCACGCGTACCAATCGACCGGATTGCCGGCATGCTGTTGCAAGTACGGGCTCGTTTCGCGTGCGAGTCGGTTCGCCATCTATAGTCCAGGAAGAAGTTTTCAGTGCTGTGAGTGAACGAAGGTTGCGATCAACTTTGCAGGGCGGGGCGCAGATATTGCATGCGATCAATTGACTTTAAGTGGATTTCGCGCACCGCTTTGTCGCGCCAGATCTGCAGCGCAATTTTGCTGCCCGCGGCACCGCTTGCCCACAGCGCCTGGTAGAACTCACCCTGGCTGCCGATCGGCTGGTTGCCGACCGCAAGAATTACGTCGCCGCGCGCAATGCCGCCCATTTGCGCAGGCGAGTCGGCCAGCGTCTGGGTAACAACCACGTGCTGGCGGACTTCTTCCGAGTAAATTCCCAGCCATGGGCGCGCCGGACCGCTGCGCCGGCCGAGCGTTTTTAAGTCGCCGAGGATAGGCAGCAGGAGATCGGTGGGCACAAACATATTGCCGGGGAATGCGGCGCCCCGATCGCTCGCGTCGCCTACCCACAACGACCCGATGCCGATCAGTTGGCCTTGTTCGTCAAGCAGTGCGGCGCCGCTATGCTGATCGCGCGACGGCGCAGTGAAAATTGCATCGTCGAGGGCGTATTCCCACCAGCCGGTGAAGGGGCGCCGGTTGACGACGCATGCATTGGACCAACCGCCGGCGCCGGCGTGCGCGGCTACCGTGACTGTATTGAGTTCGCGCGCAACGCTGCTATCGCCGATGGCAATGGGGGGGTGATCGAGCGATTGCACGGCGCGTACCAGGCCAATGCCGGTCGCATGATCGAAGCCGGCCACCACTGCGGGCAACACGCGGCCGTCGGCGGCTACAACGAGTATGGATTGCGCTTCGAGCAACAGATAGCCAATGGTCAGAATGTGTCCGGCGGCGTCGATTAGCACGCCGGTGCCCTCGCGTTCGGTGCCGAGGGTTTCAGCGGTGCGCGCGCCCGCCGGCACGCGGACGCCAAGTTTGACGATGGCACCGGCCGAGTCTTCGGCGGAAAACGTATTACGGGCCGGCAGATTGGCGGCACCCCAGGCACCCCATGCCGCGGTGATCAATGAAGGCATCTTCAGTGCGTTTCCGGCAACGACTTTTTCAAGTCAAAAAGGATTGGACCCGCGGCGGGCGGCGAAAATTATTCAAGGTAGGAAATTCAAATCCGGATCGAATTTGATCGAGAGTGGATGCCCGGCGCTTGCGCAATCAGTCGGTCACCGCACCTCTGCTCGCAGTGGATACGAGCTTCACGTATTTCGCGAGCAGTCCGCGCGTGTAACGCGGCTTTGGTTGCTGCCATTTCTTTTTACGCTGCGCGAGTTCTTTGACGCTCACGTTAAGCTGGATCAAGCGCTTATGCGCGTCAATCGTTATCGAGTCGCCTTCCTTGACGAGCGCGATCGGACCGCCTTCGAACGCCTCGGGCGCGACATGTCCGACCACCATGCCCCAAGTGCCGCCCGAAAACCGACCATCGGTTATGAGCCCTACTGTTTCGCCAAGCCCTTGGCCGACTAAGGCGGAAGTAGGCGCCAACATTTCCTGCATGCCGGGACCGCCTTTCGGGCCTTCATAACGAATCACGACGATGTCGCCGGCTTTGATTTTCTTGGCGAGGATCGCATTCATTGCCGTCGGTTCGGAATCGAACACGCGCGCGGGACCGGTGATTTTCGGCGATTTAAGACCGGTGATTTTCGCCACACACCCTTCAGGCGCGAGGTTGCCTTTAAGGATCGCGAGGTGGCCGTGCGGGTACAACGGATTGTCCCACGGCCGAATCACATCCTGATCGCCGCGCGGCTTTACCCGAATTTTTACGAGTTCGGCGGCCAGCGTTTTGCCGGTGATCGTCATGCAGTCGCCATGCACGAGACCATGGGCAAGCAGCATTTTAAGAACCTGGGGCACGCCGCCCGCGCGATGAAAATCAGTTGCGACATAACGCCCCGATGGTTTGAGGTCGCACAGCACCGGCACGCGCCGCCGCACCCGCTCGAAATCGTCGATCGTCCATCTGACTTCGGCGGCGTGCGCGATCGCAAGGTAATGCAACACTGCGTTGGTCGAGCCGCCGGTTGCCATGATTAGTGCAGCGGCGTTCTCAATTGACTTGCGCGTAATGATGTCGCGCGGACGCAGATTGAGCTTGATCGCATTGAACAGCGCTTTCGCAGACGCAGCAGCCGAGTCGGCTTTTTCGGCGTCGGGTGACGCCATCTGCGACGATCCAAGCAAACTCATGCCGAGCGCTTCGAAAGACGACGACATGGTATTTGCGGTAAACATCCCCCCGCACGCGCCAACCGACGGACAGGCATTTTTTTCAATGCCGATAAAGTCTTCGCGCGCCATTTTGCCCGCGCTGAAGGCGCCGACTGCTTCGAAAACGCTGACGACAGTCAGGTCCTGACCCTTCCATTTGCCCGGTTTGATTGTGCCCGCGTATACATAAATGCCCGGCACGTTCATGCGCGCCATCGCAATCATGCCGCCCGGCATGTTCTTGTCGCAACCCCCGCACACCAGCACGCCGTCCATCGCCTGACCGTTGACCGACGTTTCGATCGCATCGGCAATTACCTCGCGCGACACCAGCGAATATTTCATGGCCTCCGTACCCATGCCGATGCCGTCGGTGATGGTGGGCACGCCGAATACCTGCGGCATCGCGCCGATTTCACGCAAGGCTGCCATTGCACGGTCAACCAGCGGTTGAATGCCGGCATTGCACGGGTTCATGTTGGAATGGCCGTTGGCGACGCCGACAATCGGTTTTTCAAAGTCGGTGTCGCCGAAACCGACCGCGCGCAGCATCGCGCGATTGGGCGAGCGTGCATCGCCATGAGTGATGAGGCGGCTGCGTTTATTAAGTGCCATGGTTAATCCCCGAAATGCGTTACGTATAATGCATAATTTTAACCCAATCCCGTTTAAAGACTCTTCGATGCTGGTTCATCCGCAGTTCGATCCAATCGCCGTCCACCTGTTCGGTCCGCTCGCAATCCGCTGGTATGGATTGACCTATTTGCTGGGCTTCGCTTTGCTATGGGTTTTCGGCCGCTACGCGATCAATAGGCGCGCCCACACGCAAATGACGGCCGATACTTTCGACGACTTGCTGTTCTACGGCTTTCTCGGCGTGATTCTCGGCGGGCGTTTGGGCTATGTGCTGTTCTATAAACTAGGCGATTACCTTGCCGAGCCGTGGAAAATTTTTTACGTGTGGGAAGGCGGCATGTCATTTCATGGCGGCTTCCTTGGCGTGATCGTCGCGATGTGGTGGTTTGCGAAATCGCGCCGCCAGAGTTGGCTCGCGATCACTGATTTCATTGCGTCGCTGGTGCCGTTAGGTTTAGCCGCCGGACGTCTCGGCAACTTCATCAATGCTGAATTATGGGGACGCGCGACAGATGTGCCGTGGGCGATGGTCTTCCCGAATGTCGATAACGTGCCGCGCCACCCCTCGCAGTTGTACGAATTTGCGCTCGAAGGCGTGGTGTTGTTCGTCGTGCTGTGGTGGTATGCGGCGAAGCCGCGGCCGCGCGGCGCGGTGTCGGCGTGCTTTTTAATTGGCTACGGGTTATTCCGGTTCGCCGTCGAATTCACGCGCGAGCCGGACAGCTTTTTGGGGCTGCTCACCTTTGGCCTTTCAATGGGCCAATGGCTGTCACTGCCGATGTTCGTGGCGGGCCTGTTCCTACTAAGGCGGGCGTACCGTAGGGCCTAACCCGGTTTTTTTGCGGCCGGTTTTGTTTCAGCTGCGCGCGCCCCGAGCGCCGCCCGCCGGTCAAGCAGCCGGCGGAAATTGTCGAGCGATATGAGGTGCGCGTAAACCCGCCCGAGCACGCCTTTGGCAGCCAGATCTTTTAATACTGCGCCGTCGAGTTGCGCGAGCTTTTCTTCCGACACCCGATACATGCCGGTAAGTTGCAAGGGCTCGCCCTGGTTGGGCGTCGCCTGCATGGTGAACGGCTCGAACAATTGATGCTGCGTCAACAATTTGCACATCTCTTCCGTGCGGCCGAGATCGGCTTCAAATTCAAATAACAGTTTCTCGTGCTGTTGCCATTCCGGCAGCGCCTGACCTTGATCGTCGAACAGCTTTTCGCCTTTATCGTTGATCGCAATTTTTTCCACACAGGCGACGCGCTCGGGCGCTTCTTTGCCGTCGACCATCACGCGCGTCATGCAGAACGGGTAGCGCCGCACATACGCGGGCAAATACGCGCGCCGGTCCCACGCGTCGCCCCACATTACGAACAGGTTTTGCTGCGCCGCCAAGCCCATCACCAGCATCGCCGCGTAAGTTTTACCGTCGTCCGGGCTGATAAAGACCAGCGGATATTCGCGGCTTGCGATTGCAAATTCCGCATAGCTGACCGGCACGGGATTCATCGTGCGGAATACGACCGGCACCGTTGGCCCCTTTGGCAGGAGCACGCGATGTGTTTTGGTCAGTGCGATGACCTCCTGAAAACCATACGGCGGCGTGATCTGGGGCGTAGGGTTTTTTGGTGTGGCGACCATCGGGAATATCCGTTGGAAAAAACCGGATTATAACGCTGCGTCACTGCGCTACCGCCGCCGCGTGTCTTTCGCGCCGGTAGCATTTCCGTTAAAATATCGTCTTATTTTGGGGAAGTAGCTCAGCTGGGAGAGCGCCGCGTTCGCAATGCGGAGGTCGGGAGTTCGATCCTCCTCTTCTCCACCACTATCTCAAGGCCAGACATGCTCTGGCCTTGTTCCTGCGCGGCCTAATCCCCGAATTTACGGGGCTTTTTCCGGCGCTGCGAATTCAGGGTGGGCACCGGTCGGTGCATTTTCACCTTACGGCACCCTGAAATTCGTCTCTATTCTCTGTTGGTGCGAAGGTCGTTCTTCGCATAATTAAGGCATTTCCAGAGAGAAGGCGCGTGGCGGTTTGCGCCGTATTTCGCTTACCAGTTGCGCATAGATTCAAATGCAGGCCGCGCCGATTGGCACGCACGCCGTATCAGTCGCGCCGGAACAATTGATGACAAAGACCTCGCGCTGATCGCCCAAGCCCTGGCCGTCTCACCTGACCGTGCAGCGCAATGGGCGCACGCGATCAGCGCCCACCCGATGGATGAGGCGGGACTGACTCAATCACTGATTGCACTGGGAGAGACACCATGAACCAACACCTGCTGATCGCCGAATTCCTGGCAACACCGTGGGCGCTGATGCCCGAACGGCTGAATGCGGTCACTGCCGTCATGGCCCGCTGGTCGAAAAACGTAGCGGCCAGTGCCGACGTACTGGCCCGAATCGATGCGGACCGCACTGTTCGGCAAGCGCGTCGCCAGTCAAGCGTGTCCAATTCCGGTGGCGGCATTGCGGTGCTGCTGCTCTACGGCATCGTGACCCAGCGCGGCAATATGGTCGATGACGTGTCCGGCCCGGGCAGTACCAGCACGCAACAATTTACCGCCAGCCTGCGCCAGGCACTGGCTGATGAGAGCGTGAGCCAAATCCTGATCGATATCGACAGCCCCGGTGGCAGCGTCTACGGTGTGGCAGAACTCGCCGATGAGATCGCGAGTGCCCGGGGTCAAAAGCCTGTCATTGCGATTGCCAACAGTCTGGCGGCCTCGGCGGCCTACTGGATTGGCTGTGCGGCCTCCGAGTTCTACGTGACCCCTGGCGGCGAAGTGGGCTCCATCGGCGTGTGGCAGGCGCACCAGGACTACAGCAAAGCCATGGATGAGGCAGGCGTTAAAACCACACTTATCTCGGCGGGCAAGTTCAAGGTCGAGGGCAACCCGTACACGCCGCTGGATGAAGAAGCCCAAGCGTTCATGCAGTCCCGCGTCGACGATTACTACGGCGCGTTCACCAATGCGGTGGCCCGTGGTCGGGGCGTGCCGATTGCGCAGGTGCGCGAGGGCATGGGGCAAGGCCGTGTGCTCGGGGCCGATGCGGCGCTCACCCACCAGATGGTGGACGGCGTCGCAACCCTCGATGACGTAATCAACAAAATGCGCCGCACGGCCAAAGCACCGGCGAAGCCCCCCGTGTCCCGCTTGGCCCAAGCCCGCCATGCGCTAGCCCTGCTTTGAGCTGACATTTTTTTGGCAAGACTCCGTTGAGGCCTGCTTGCCTGCCTGCACGTCACGCGACCCGTCGGTCGCACCCCAATCAACCACCCAGTCTTTGCCGATGCGGTGGTTTTTTTATTGCCTATCGATTTTGGAGAACATTATGAGTAAACAAATGCGCGAGCTGCAGGCTCGCAAATCCACCCTGGTCAAAGAAGCCCGCGCGCTGACCGACCGCGCTGCTGCTGACAACCGCGACATGAGTGATGAGGAGGTCAGCGCGTTTGATGCGTTGAAAGTGCGGATCGAATCCGCCTCGAGCGCGATTGACCGCGAGGCCAGTCTGATCGCTGAAGAAGCGCAAATGGCCATCGGGGCAATGAACCACCCGCGCAGCGCGCACATCGGCGTGCTGGTCGATCATCCGCAGCAAGTGCAGGCGCTGGCAAATGCGGCAGAGGCGCATGCGGTGAGGCTGGATGTCTATGTCGA
Organism: Betaproteobacteria bacterium; assembly: GCA_025360445.1. GTDB lineage: Bacteria > Pseudomonadota > Gammaproteobacteria > Burkholderiales > SG8-41 > PALSA-1004. The sequence goes on along the minus strand of JANYCE010000027.1, from coordinate 4,121 downwards.
GGTCAATGTAGGAGCGAACCGCTGCGGTGTGGAACCCGGCGACGCGGCGGTGCAGCTGGCGCGGCAAATTGTGGCGAGTCCGTCTCTTCGTTTTGCCGGCCTGCAGTGCTACCAGGGCCCGGCCCAGCATCTGCGCGCGCCGCAGGACCGGGCCGCAGCCATCGGCAGCGCCGTTGCAGCCGCACGCGCGACCCGGCAGGCGATTGAGCGCTGCGGAATTGCGGTCGAGCGTGTCACCGGCGCGGGTACCGGCAGCTTCGTGCATGAGCGCGACTCGGGTGTCTTCAACGAAATTCAGGCCGGCTCTTATATCTTCATGGACCGCGACTATGGCGACAACCAGCGCGGTGAGGGCGACATCGCCTTCGAGCACGCCCTGTTTGTTCGTACCACGGTCATGAGCCGGACCAACGCTGAGTGGGCGGTGGTTGACGCCGGCTTGAAGGCGTCGAGCGTGGATTCCGGCATGCCGGTCGTGTGGCAGCGGAGCGACCTTCGCTATCTGAAGGCCGCCGATGAGCATGGTGTGCTGGCTACCGCCGATGCGGCCGCGCTTTCCTTGGGCGACCCGCTGATGCTGGTGCCCGGCCATTGCGACCCGACCGTCAATCTCTATGACGAACTGGTCTGCGTGCGCGGCGAGCGGGTTGCAGCCCTCTGGCCGATTGCCGCACGCGGCGCGCTGCTCTGAGGTTCTGTCGTATTAAAGCGGCGCCAACAAAGCGGCGATCGATGAGATCAATGCCGGCGTGGCCTACCCCAGATAATTCCAAGACGAAGCTTTTAATAGTAAAGGAACCCCAGTGCCTCGCGCAGGCGATCGCCAGTGCTGCGCATCCGCTCCCATCTTTCCATGACCACATCGCCCTGACGAAACTCCCGGAAGAACTCGTTCGATTGAAGTTGCGTCATGATGGCCTCGATATTGGCGGGGCTGCTGTTGTTGGAGAAGCCGAACTTCTCGCGCAAAACCTTCATCCGGTTTGCCATCGTGTCACCTGCGCCGGCAGCCGCTTCGGAGACTTGCACGGGCGCTCTCGGGGTGACCAGAATCAGCACCGAGCGCTGCAGGTTACTGGTCGTCTTCTTGGAAAACAAGTACTGAATCCCGGGTACATCCTGCAGCCCCGGTACACCGTCGCGCGTATTGGCCGACACCTTCTCGCTCAGTCCACTCAAGACCAGGGTCTCACCAAGGTTCATCACGACATTCGCGTTGGCCGTGATCTCTGCAATCTCGACCTGGTAAGCCACACGGGGATTTTCGGCACTGCTGATAAGAGAGGTGCGCTGCGCATCGACCTTGAGCTGCACTTTTCCCTGCGGCAGAAACACCGGCGTGACCGCCAATTTAATGCCGAAGCGTTTGTCCAGCGGCACGATGGTGGTGCCTAGCGTGCTGAGCGAGACGACCCCCGCGCTCAGGTTGGTGCCGGAGAAAAACTCCGATGGCAAACCCTCGATCGCGGCCAAGGTAGGCCGTGCCAGCACCTCGTTGACCGAGTTATTGGCGTTGGCGATGTTCAGTGAGTAAGACAGAGCGGGAATGGTCACAGCCCGGGTGATGGTGGTGGTCACGGCGGGGGCCGCGCTGGGCAGCGCGATGGAGCTGATGGCGCGTGAATAGGCGGGCGCAACGGTGCCGGCCACCGAGCCGAGCTGGAGCGTCAGGGCACTGAGCAGGTTGACGCCTTTGGATGTCGCGATCGCCTCCTGGGTGGACAGCAGCACCACATCGATGAGGACCATGCGTGGGCCGCTGCCGGCCGCATCCGCATCCGCAACGGGCACGGGCACGGGTTCGGCAACCACCGTTGGGCTAATAACTGCCTTTGGGTTGGCAACAGCCGCTGCGGGGCTTTTAGGCGGCTTATTAGCCTGCGTCGGCAAGGTGAATGCCTGCGCGAGTTGTTCAGGCGGTCCGTTGGACGGGTATTGGGACAAGCTGGTGCGCACCATGCCAGCAGCGGCAGGATCTTTTGCGGCGGACGCGCCCTGCTCCTGCTTAAGATAAAAAGATTTCCACTGCGCCAGGCGTCTATCCACACGCTCAACATCGAGTCCGCCGCCGTTGAGTTGATTGAAGTTGTCTCGCATGCGGTCGGCCTGCGCAAAGTTTCCGCAGGCCCCATAGACAGACATGCTGGAGCGGACGAAACCACGATTCGGTTTCGTCGAAATTTTCTGGAACTGGTCTGCCATCGCGCAAGCCGTCTTCGCATCACCGGTCAGATAGGAGGCCACCATCAAGCCGTTGATCGACACGGCACTTTCCGGCGTCAGCAGCAAGACGTCTGAGAACGCCAGCTTGGCGCGGTCAAACTGCTTGAGATCCATGTAGGCCATACCCAGGAACTCCTGCGCGATCCAGTTGGCTGGGTCGATGCGCAGCGCCTGCTGGTAACCCTCCAGCGCCAACTCGCCCTTTTGCGTATCGCCTTGGCGGGCCTGCAGGTGATAGACGAAGCCGTTGAGGAAGTGCAGGTGCGAGTTGCGCGGGTCCAGTTGCAAGGCTTCGTTGATGGCCAGATGCGCTCGTGGAAACTCCGTGCGCTTGATGAAATTGACCGCGACGGTGACTTTGTTGAGCACCTCCGAATCTTGCGGACCGGCCGGCACCAAGGGCAGGTCTTTCACCATGTCGGCAAAAGACTTTGCCGTTTCGTCAGCCATCGCGGGCGACAGGAGGCAGAGCGCAAGCGCCACGGCTGCTGCAATTTTGCCGGGGCGGATGCTGTAGGTATTTTTTTTCATAAGCGATGACATATTCCAAAAAACAGGGTTGATTCAAGTCTGAAGGCAACAGCATTATGGCGAGAGTTCTGGCATTGGGCAGCGTCGCCGCCGTGCGTCAACGCTGCCCCGTCGATGAAAAGATCAACTGGTCCACCGCATCACCGGAACGTCCGGTCACGCACCCCAGTTTTTCGCCGGAGGTCACGGTGTAGGTGGCGTAGGTTCCGCCGCCGCCGCCGTACATGCCGTAGATGTTGTACTTGATGGACGGGTCGGGCCCGGGAATCTCGGGCATGGCGGGCATGCCGCCGACCTTGGACTCAGAGGTCTTGGCTTTGGTGGCCGGTGTGCCCGTGTTGACCATGAACCCCACGGCGTCCATGGCGGCACCGCTGCGGTAGTTGATACGCTCGATGTACTGGCCTGCCGGCAGCGTCACATTCGCCGTATAGGTCTTCATCGAGCCGTGGACAGGCCCCCATTGATTGTTGGAATAGAGAAACTGCACACCGTCCACGCGATCGCCGGCGCTGACGCGGAAGCCGATTACATACGTATTTTGGCATTGTGCGGCGTCGTTCCAGGGAGCACCGCCACCACCGCCGACACGCGTTGGAGGAGAAAACGGACCTGTCGTTGTCGAAGCCGGACGGCCGTCACGACCCGCGTCGGAACCCGAGGTGAGCCAGTGCTCCAAGGCGTCCGGGTCGTCTTCGGGCGCCAGAGTTTTCGGCACATCCCCATAACGATTCATGTAGCTGACGACATTGAAGTCTGGGCTGCCCTGGCGGCCCATCTCGATGCCGTAATCGAGCCAATGTTGCGCCGCGCATAGCAGATTGTTATTCGAGCACGCCTGCGCCACGTCTGCGTACCGGTTCAAGTAGTACCGGGCGCTGAATTCAAGACTGCCTCGCCGACCTTCGTTGAAGCCGTTATTTAGCCAGTGCGTCACCATATCGAATTGCGCTTTCACGACATCCGGATTATGGTCATAGTAGTAATCCCAGTCGAACACCGACCCCGCGAACCTGACGTCCGGCCCCTTCTTGTGTTTCTTTTTCTTGCCGATACCCTTGAAAGCGTTGCCGGCGTCATTGAAAGCGTTGGTGGCCGCATTGACCGTCTTGCTTGCCACGTCGCGCGCAGCGTCCTTGGTTTTGTCGTATGCCTGTTTCGCCGCGAGGTTGGCAGCATCCGAAATTTTCTTCAGCTCGGCATTGGCGAGGTCGGCCGTATAGCCTCCCAGTTTGTTATATTCGCCGGCAATCTTCTTGTAGGCGGCTTCGAGTTCCTTGCCGATACAGCCGCTGATCTTGGACGGATCGACGTTCACACCGCCCTGTCCGTCGAACACCTGGGCGATGTCGGTGGTGGGCTGGATC
>JANYCE010000099.1 GCA_025360445.1 Betaproteobacteria bacterium | reverse complement strand
CGATCGCGCGGCTTTCTACGAACGCGATCTCTACGAAACCGATCTCACCGCGGCGAGCGTCATGACAATTTATCTGCTGCCAGAAGTGACTTTGATGGTGCGGCTGAAATTGCTGGCGACCTTGAAGCCCGGCACGCGCATCGTAACCCACGACTACGACATGGGCGAGTGGCAACCTGACGAGCAACTGGTGATGGATGCGCCAGACAAGCCGGTCGGCCGCGACAAGAAAAGCAAGGTGTTCTACTGGGTGATACCGGGCAATGCCGCAGGCAAGTGGCGTTGGGAAATTGCGGCGGGCGGCAAACGCGCAATATTCGAGATGTCGGTTGCGCAGAATTTTCAGATGATCACCGGCGGCGTCAGTGTGGGCGGCAATACCTGGGCGCTCGAAAATGCGCAGTTGCACGGCGACCGTATCAACTTCACGGTGAATGACACCCGCACCAAAACTCGTTACGAATTCAGCGGCGATATTGCAGGCCAGCAGATGACGGGCACCGTGCGGGTGGCGAGCGTAAATGCGCAGCGCCAGCTCGAATGGAACGCGACGCGCACCGAACCCGGCCAGCCTGCCCATGCATCATTGAAAAAGCCCGCTCTGCAAGATTTGCAGCTGGTGCAATAAATGGCGCGGCGCGGCGGTCATGTCCGCATACCGGTTGCGCTTGTCCTTCTCCTCGCAGCCGTAATCGCCAGGGCGCAATTTAATTACGACGTGCCGTACGTGCCGACACCGCACGTGGTGGTGGAGGAAATGCTGCGACTCGCCAAGGTGGGCGCCGCCGATTTCGTCATGGATCTCGGTTCCGGCGACGGGCGCATCCTGATCGCGGCGGCGAGAAAGTTCGGCGCACGCGGGGTCGGCGTCGATCTCGATCCCGATCGTATCGAGGAAAGTCTCTACAGTGCGCAATTGCAGGGCGTCAGCGATCGCGTCACATTCGAGCGTCAGGATCTTTTCAAGTTCGACCTCAGTCCGGCGACGGTTATCACCATGTATCTGCTGCCTTCGGTCAACATGAAACTGCGCGCGCGGCTGCTTGACTTGAAACCGGGCACGCGCATCGTGTCGCATGACTTCGACCTTGAGGACTGGCAGCCGGACGCAAAATCAACCGTGCGAAAAAATGTTTTTTTATGGATAGTGCCGGCGAAAGTGGATGGGCATTGGCGCACGACAGTCGGCTTGCCCGCCGGCGAGCGCACGTTCAACCTCGAGATCAGGCAGAAATTTCAGGAAATCGACGGGCTCGCGCGCTATGACAAAAAAGTCGCGGGCCTGTGGAATCCGAAATTGAGCGGCGCGCATATCAACTTTGTGATTGTCGATGACAGCGGATCGCTCGACAGCAATCTGTATTTCGACGGCCAGGTTGCCAACGATGCAATCGAAGGCGTGATCACGCGCGGTATCGGCAGGGACGAAACAAAAATCGCATGGCGGGCGGTGCGTGCACCGGGTGTACGGTAAAGACCAGCCGCAAAGGCGCGATGGCGCAAAGGATCACAAGTTCTTGGTGTTACCCTCGTTCGTGTTTTCCGGTTCCGTTTGCTTTTCTTGGCGCCCTCGCGCCTGTGCGGCAAGGGTTGAAAGTGTTCTAAATACGTGTAGTGGCACTTACATAAGCTCTTTTCCCCTCATCCCCGGCCCTTCTCCCGAGGGGAGAAGGGAGCAACAACCTCCCTCTCCCTTCGGGAGAGGGAGCGAGGGTGAGGGAAAAACTTCGGGCTTGATGAGGCATGTAATTCTTAAGTAAGCGCCATTCTTCTAAATACGACTTGATGAAAGTGGAGAACGCACCAATGATGCAACTGAAACGCGTAATGGGCGCCGTCCTTTGGTTGGCACTGATTGTGCCGCTGCACCTGCTCGCGGAAGAGCGCGGCGTCGGCGATGTTGTTTATGTGCCGACGCCGCAGGTGGTCGTCGATGAGATGCTAAGGATGGTGAAAATAACGTCCGCTGATTTCGTCATCGATCTGGGATCGGGCGATGGCCGCATGGTCAGAACGGCTGCGAAGAAATACGGCGCGCGTGGTTTCGGCGTCGATCTTTCCGACGATCTGCTGCGCGAGAGCAATGCGCTCGCTATTACTGATGGTGTTGCCGACCGTGCGCGCTTCGTCAAAGAGAATTTGTTTGAAACTGATTTGAGCAAGGCGACGGTGCTAACCACCTATCTGTTGCCGGAAATGAATCAGAAGCTGCGCCCGAAGATTTTGAGCCTCAAACCCGGCACGCGCGTCGTCGCGCATGATTACCCTATGGGCGACTGGACGCCCGACGAGCAGAAAGAATTGATCGTGCCGGAAAAAACC
>JANYCE010000221.1 GCA_025360445.1 Betaproteobacteria bacterium | reverse complement strand
ACTTCCGGCAGTCGCCGGCTTGTTTTCCGGATTGCCGCCGGCGGGTATTTGGCCGAATGCGCGCTTGAGATCGATGCGTGCGCGCTGACGAGCGGCGTACTCATCCGACAACAGCGCCTGCACCGGTACTTTCACGAATTTTGGATCGCCAACATAAGCTTCGCGATCGCCGAACGCGAGATTCAATGCCTCGGTGACCCTATGCACATAGTCCGGCGAGTTGTGGCCAAGCCTGGCGAGATCGAAGCCGTCGATAATTTTGAGCGTCTCAAGCAGCGAGATGCCCTGGCACCACACATCGCAGGCATGCACTTCGTAGCCGCGGTAACTAATTTTAAGACTGTCTTCGACTGGAACCTCGAAACCGGCAAGATCTGCCTTGGTAAGAAAGCCGTCGTTCTGTGCATGGTAAGCCGCAGCGGCTTCCGCAATCGGACCGCGATAAAAAAAGTCATGTGCCGCGCGTAGCTTTTTGTCGCGGTCGCCGCGCATCGTGCGCTCAGCTTCCATCATGCCGGCGATGCTGCGGCCAAGATCCTCCTGACGAAAAAGTTCGCCATATCGCAGCGGCCGGCCGCCCGGCAGGAAAATGCGCGCGTTATCAGGCCAGCGCCGGTATTGATCCTGCGCGCCGTTAAAATTGTTGGCTAGAAACGGATACACCGCATAGCCGTCGCGCGCCAACTGCATCGCCGGTGTCGCGGCCTGCTCGAATGAAATTGTTCCATAGCGGCGCAGCGCTTCAATATGCGTCGCGGGTGCGGCGGGCAGCACGGTGCGCAGCAGTCCTTCCGGCACCGATTTTCCGTCGCCGGCAGCGATGAGCCTTTTTATATCGGTCGCTGCAGGCCAGTAACCAAGACCGGCGAGCGAGACGACGCGGTCTTCTTTGGCCAGATAGATCAGTGTCGGCGCGACGCCGGCAAAACTCACGATGTCCGGCTGCAACACAGCGAGCGCCATCGCCGCGGTGACACCGGCATCAATCGCGTTACCGCCCGCGTCGAGCACGCGCATCGCTGCGAGCGCCGCAAGATAATGGCCGCAGGCAATCGCGTGATGGCGGCCAATCACGGTCGGGCGCATGCTCGCTGCGCTGATCGCAAGCGACATCCGGCGCTGTGCCATGACTTTATCCGCGCTCAGCGAGTGTCTTGCCGCCGACACCCCACGCGCTTTTTTCGATATCCTGCACCGTGATCCACACTGATTCGGGCTTGACCCCGAGCGCATCGACGAACGCCTGCGTGACTTTTTCGATCAGCACTTTTTTCTTGGCGTCGTCGCGTCCGGCGGCGATGTATAGTTGAGCGAGCGGCATGCGAAATCTCCATAAGTTAAGAACAACAAGTTTAGCACCGCGTTTAGGTACAGTTGCCCGTGACCGCGCAGGTATGGGCTCTGCTTTTGCAATGAATTCATTTGAACAGGAGTGTGCCGCATGGGGCGATCGACAGGTTTAATTGTATGCGCATGTGCATTGCTAACTGCGCAACCGGTGCAGGCGCAAGGCTGGCCGACCAAGCCGCTGCGGTTTATAAGTCCGTTCGCACCCGGCGGCGGCGCTGACATCACCTCGCGCATCATCGCGCAAAAGCTCGCCGAGTCTCTCGGCCAGCAAGTGCTGGTCGACAATCGTGGCGGCGCGGGCGGCATGATCGGGGTGGATATGGGCGCAAAGGCGCCGCCCGACGGTTACACGATGGTGCTCGGCACGATCGGACCGATCGCGATCAATCCGAGTCTCTATAGCAAGATGCCGTACGACCCGGTGAGAGACCTGATCCCCGTCACGCTCGCGGCAGATGCGTTGAATGTGCTCGTGGTGCATCCGGCACTGCCGGTCAAAAACGTGAAAGAACTCGTGGCACTTGGCAAGGCGCGACCGGATCAACTTAATTACGGTTCATCAGGCCCCGGCGCAACCGACCACCTCGCAGGCGAGTTGTTCAACCTGCTGACCGGAACAAAAATGGTGCACGTGGCGTACAAGGGCGGTGCGCCCGCGATCATCGATCTGGTGGCGGGCAACGTGCAGGTAATTTTTTCCACCGTCTCGACCGCGTTCGGCCAGATCAAGAGCGGCAGAATCCGCGCCCTAGCGATGACGGGCACTAAGCGTTTTGTCCTGATGCCGGATTTGCCGACGATCGCCGAAGCTGGCGTGCCGGGATTCGCTGTTAATAACTGGTACGGCGTATTTGTGCCCACCGGAACACCGAAAGAGATCGTCACACGCCTGAATGCCGATATCGTGAAGGCGCTCAACCTGGCGGACGCTAAACAGCGGCTGCTCGAATCGGGCATCGAAGCAACGCCGAGCACGCCCGACCAGTTCGCGACTTACATTCAAAGCGAAACGAAGAAGTGGGCGAAGGTCGTCAAGGATGCGAACGTCAAGGTCGAATAATAAATAGTGACAAGGGCGATCCGGCTCCGTCTGTGTGACAGCAGGCGGGCGCTGGCGAGCCGGGGACTTCGACGCCGTTGGGCAAGCGCCATACATGATCGCGCGGATAAGTCTTGTAGCCGAAGTCGGCGCCGTTGCGCGCCCAGATTACGTTCGCTTTGTGTTCGGACATGGTCTTCTCAGTGATTAGGTGATTAAGGCTGTGCTCAATCACCAATCACCAATCACCAATCACCCAATCACGAAATTACCAATCACCGAATCACTAAAAACCAACGGCTTGCCCATCGGTGCGCCGCTCGGATGCGGCGAGATAGCCGTCGTCCATTTTATAAATCAACTGGGCGCGCCCGAAATCCGTGCTCCAGCGATCGGCCTGCGTGATGTTATGGCCGCGGCGTTTTAGTTCAGCAATTACCGCGGGGTCGACGCCTTGCTCGATGCCGAGCGAAAGCCCGGTGTCGACGCGCCAGCGCGGCGCGTCGGCGGCGGCCTGCGGATTCTGGCCGTGATCCGCGAAGCGCACCATCACCTGCGAATGGCCCTGCGCCTGCATCGAGCCGCCCATGACGCCGTAGCTCATGACGGGCTTGCCGTCTTTGGTAACGAATGCCGGGATGATGGTTTGAAACGGGCGCTTGCGGGGTCCGACTTCATTGGCATGCCCGGGTGTCAATACAAACCCATAGCCGCGATTCTGCAAGCTGATGCCGGTGCCGTTGACGACCACCCCGGAACCAAACCCTGCATAGTTCGACTGGATATACGAGACCATCATGCCGGACGCATCTGCTGCGGTGAGATAGACTGTGCCGCCGCTCGGTGGTGTACCGAATTTGGGATCCTGCGCTTTTTTCATGTCGATCAATTTAGCGCGGCTCGCGAGGTAGTCGCGGTCGAGCATTTGCGCGGGCGTCACCCGCATTGTTGCCGGATCGGACACGTACTCGTAAATATCGGCGAACGCGAGTTTCATTGCTTCGAGCTGGACATGCAGGCTGTCGGCGGAATCGACCGGCAATGCGCCCATCTCGATGTTTTCCAGTATGCCGAGCGAAATCAGCGCGCCGATGCCCTGACCGTTTGGCGGAATCTCGTGCAGCGTATAACCACGATAGTTTTGCCCGATGGGCTCGACCCAATCGACCCGGTGATCCGCGAGATCGCCCATAGTCATAGCACCGCCATATTGCTTTGCATGAGCCACCATTTTTTCCGCGAGATCGCCTCGGTAAAACGCCTCTCCTTTGGTTTCAGCAATGCGCTGCAACGTGCGTGCCTGATCGGCGAACGTGAACAATTCGCCGGGCAATGGCGCGCGTCCGTTGGGCATAAACGCTTCCGCATAGCCGGGCATCGACTTAAGCTCAGGCAGTTGCTTGTCCCACAGCCGCGCGATCGTCGGCGTGACCATGAAGCCGCGTGACGCGTACTCAATCGCCGGCTCGAATAAATCCGCGAACGGCAGTTTGCCGTACTTGCGTGAGAGTTCGACCCATGCGGCGACTGCGCCGGGTACCGTCACGGAATCCCAGCCGCGTTGCGGCATCGCAGTGAGCCCTTTAAAACGCCCGGGCGTCCATGCGGCAGGCGAGCGCCCCGATGCGTTGAGGCCTTGCAGTTTCTTACCGTCCCACAAAATTGCAAAAGCGTCTGAGCCGATACCGTTGCTGGTCGGCTCCAACACGGTGAGCGAAATTGCAGTTGCCAGCACCGCATCGACCGCGCTGCCGCCCTTCAACAGCATGCGCAAACCCGCCTGCGCGGCCAGCGGTTGCGAAGTCGCAACGCAATTGCGAGCCAGCACAGGCATGCGCTGGGATGGATACGGAAATTGCCAGTCAAATGATTTCATGCGAGGAGGTTCCTGGATGCGAGGTCGGAAAAATTCGCATGATACTCGACACGCTGTCACAAATCACTTGGCGCCGGCCCTCAACAGCGTGACCGTGGCGCGCGAGGTTCCTGTTTGCAGAGGAGTAACACTGCCCGCGCGGTTGTAATCCGCCCTGCGAGTATGGATAATCGACGCCACTACAAAACATCTGGAAAAAAATAAAGATGTCCGCGGATGGCTAAGCTGTTGATGGTAAAAAAAGCCGAATGGCCGCGCGTCGGCTATTTTTTCTGCCTTTTTCTGGTGATTAGCGCCGGCCTTGCGATCGGCCGCGGAACTGCCGACGCATTATTTTTAAAACGCTTCGGCATTCAGTATCTGCCATACATGTACGTCGGTCTCGGCGTGCTGATGGCGTCGGTGAGCACCGTGTATGCCGCGTACGCCGATCGCCTGGCGCCTGAGCGCACTTTCTATATTTTGCTGAGCGCGCTGGCCGTTATGCTGGTCGGCAACTGGTATCTGATGCTCGCCAACGTCGACAGTGTCGCGTATCCGCTTTATTACCTGCTGTTCGAGATTAGTTCCGAGTTGCTGGTCATGCATGCGTCGTTGTATTTCAGCGCTAACTTCGATAACGAGCAAAGTAAACGCCTGCTGCCGATGACCATGGCCGGGCTGCAACTTGGCGAAGTGGCCGGCGGCATAATATTGACGATGTCGACTTTGATCGGCGTGCAGGGTCTCGTGCTGGTCTGGAGCGGGCTTGCTGCCCTCGCGGTCATCATCGTCGTGACGCGCCATCGCTCGGTGGGTGTGTCGCCGTTTTTTGCGCCGGGACGCCGCGGCGGCGGCTTGCGCCGCACGATTGAACAGGTCACGCAGGGTCTCAAGTTCGCCCGCCGCTCCAAGTTGCTGCTGTACTCGTCGCTCGCAGTGTTTTTCATGGTGGTTGCGCTGAACTGCCTCGGCTATGCAGCTTTCGCGGTATACAACGCAAACTTCAAAAGCGAGGCCGAACTGAGCGTTCTGTTCGGCGTGCTGACCATCGTATCGAGCGCCGTCACGGTATTAATTCAGATATTCTTCTCGAGTAAGGTGATCAATCTTTTCGGCGTGCGCGCGATCAATCTCGTGTTTCCATCGATCACTCTGATGTGCTTCGCCGGCATGATTACGTTTTTTAACGTGCCAGCCGCGCTTACCAGCACCTTGAATCGACGCGTCCTGTTGCCGTCGATGCGCAACCCATCGAGGTCGCTGCTGTTCGACGCGCTGCCCGATTACATGCAGGGCAGGGCCCGCGCGTTGTCGCTTATGCTGGTCTTGCCCTGTGGCTATATATTCGTCGGGCTGGTACTGCAACTCCTGAAAAAATGGCATGCGCCGTATTCATACCTGACCGCGGGCGTCATCGCGTGCGCGCTGTATTTATATTTCAGCATCAAGACCAATCGCGCTTATGTCGAAGCGTTGCTCTCGACGTTGAAGGAACGGTTGTTTCTGCCGAGCGAGGGTCTGGGCACCATGAACACCGCGGCCGATCCGGAACTATTCGCGCGACTGGTTGAGGGCGTCAAGCATCAGGACGAACAAATTTGCCTCACTTATGCGCGCATGCTGGCCAATGCTTTCCCGGACAAAACGGCCGAGATTATTTTTGAACGCATGCAGCACGCAAGCGCATCGGTGTGCGACCAGTTGGTGCGCATAATCGGACCGAAGCTGCCGGTAGAGCTTTTGGACCGGCTCGAAGCAACGCGTGCACTCGGGGATGCGCATGAGCGCGCCACCGTGCTGGCAACGCGCTTCGAGGCCAAA
>JANYCE010000161.1 GCA_025360445.1 Betaproteobacteria bacterium | reverse complement strand
GCGCACTCGATCGAGACGCGCGTTCCATTGCTTGATAATGAACTTGTTGATTTCGTGAGCGACCTGCCGTGGCCGCTGCTATGCGATGGCACGACCGGGAAGATCGTATTCCGCGAGTCGGTCAGGCCGTGGCTTCCTGATTCTATCTACCGCAAGCCCAAGATGGGGTTTGGGCCGCCCGACGCCTCATGGTATCGCGGCGCACTGAGGCCATTCATCGAACAACAATTGTCGGCGCAGAATGTACGGCGGCGCGGAATATTCTTGCCTGGGTTCGTCAGGCAAACTCTCGACGATCATTTTTCGTCACGCAAGAATAATCTTGCAATGATATGGTCGATGTTGTCTTTGGAAAGCTGGTGCCGTAGTTTCAACGTATTGGGCGGCGATCTCCCGCGAGCCGCTTAATTCAGTTTCTCAGCCGGCGTATCGCCAATTGTCATTATTCGGCTTCCGCGCATAAGCTTTCTCATTGTTCAACTTCTCGCCGCGCGCCCGCATCTGCATTGGCATCAGAGTACACGCGCTGGCTGCTCGAGCCTGTGTCTTGACAGGCATTACAGCGTGTTCGCATCCCGTATAATACGGGCGGCACAATGGCACGATGCCGTGATGGCGCCACAGCATAATCTGCGCGCGGCACTAAACCTGAGTTTAATTATCGAGCTTTGATGAATTACACCGCTCGATTCCTCACCCCCGGCCCCTTCTTTCAAACGGCGGTGGGAGCATCGAGCAAGATGCGCTGTTGCTTATTCTGGAAATATCAATGAGACGAGATTTCTTTACTCACAGCGCTCTTCAACCCAAATGCGGTCACAAGATTGCGCTTGAGGCATTTGTCGAAAAAGATGGCCACGTGATGGAGGGGGTGTTGCGCGACGATGCGGGTTGTTGGTATCCGATCATTGAAGGGGTGCCGTGTTTTTTGCGTGGAGACTTACGACCGGATTTCGAGTGGTTTCGTAAAAAATATCACCTCTCCGAAATCGGCCATGTGCAGAGCGCTCAAACCGACAGCGGGCAACAGGCGCTCACTAACAAGACTTTCTCCGACAAGTGGTCGCGCTTTAAACATTACGGGCTGGAGCCCGGTCACGAGAAATTCCTGTTCGAATGGTATTGCAAAAAGCTGGACGTGGCGGATATCGAAGCGCTAAAGCAGTTTTATCGCGACAGGAATCATGTGCTGGAGGTTGGGCCAGGATCTGGATTCAATACCCAGTTTATTGCACAAAATACGTCCGGAGGCGTCGTCGCTCTCGACATCTCGGACGCCGCATTCACGACTTTTCAAAATACGCGCCATCTGCCCAATTGCCACGTAATCCAGGCCGACCTGATGGACGCGCCATTGCGTGATGAATCGTTCGATTTAATTATTGCCGACGGTGTTCTGCATCACACTCCTGATACGAAAAAAGCGGTGTTTGAGTTATTCAAGAAAGTAAAACCCGACGGACAATTCTTTTTTTACGTCTACAAGAAAATGGGCGCGGCAAAACGATTTTGCGATGAATTTATCCGCAGTGAATTTACCAAGCTATCGCCGGAAGCTTGCTACGCCGCCTGCGAGGGTTTTACCGAACTCGGCAAAGAGTTAAGCAAAATTGATGTCAAAATTACTCTCGAGAAAGGCGTGCCGATACTGGGCATACCGCCGGGCGAACACAATGTGCAGCGTCTGCTTTACTATAATTTCGTTAAGTGCTTCTGGAACGATGCTTTCGATTTCGAAACCAACAACATGGTCAATTTCGATTGGTATCACCCGCACAATGCGTGGCAACATACGGAGGAAGAAGTCGCAGGGTGGATGAAGGAGCTGGGCGTTAGTGATTTTCAATTTAACGTATCCAATCCGAATGGAATTTCGGTCCTGCTTACGAGGTAGCAACCCGGAATCCGACCAGGATAATCGCAACGCGAAGCGGCACCGGTGGTCGGACAGCGCCGCATCTGATCCTAACGCCGCTGACTCCCGCCCCAATCTTTTTCGCAAAGGATGCAATTGCTGCTCGCTCTAAAGCAATGGTTTAGACGCACGCGACCGGAGGATTACGCGACCGTTCGCCGTCTCTACCATTCCATAAAATATACAAGCCGGGGTGGTTATGGCATACGTGCCGCGCTCCATGCGGCAAGTTTCGTTCATCTCGGCATACGGGTCCTGACGTTTCCAATTCGACTGGTCCTGGCGCGCGGGCAGATCATGCCGTTTCGCAGGGCATTTAAAAATCCGCGTGGAGAAGCTTTATGCGACCCTGGCGCGCCGCGCAAAATCGTCATGCTCGTGATCTCGGAAGTCTGGCGTGATCCGCGCGTAGAACGTGAAGCACGTGCGTTGGCGGCAGCCGGTTTCGAGGTGGAAATCCTGTTTCCCGATTACTTTAGCCACATTTATTCGGGGACCTTTGCCAGTTGGGGGGAGCGAATCAGCTTCAGCCCCTTGCCTATGGAAAGCTACAAGTTCATTTTCGGCTTTCCGTACTTGTTCGGCCGGTCGTATCTTGAGGCGGCCGCCAAACGTAAACCGTATGCATTTCATTGTCATGACCTCAACACTGCGTTAGTGGGGCTGGCTGCGGCAAGAATTACCGGCGCTTACTGCGTTTGTGACTTCCATGAATGGTATTCCGAAAATGTAAGCTGGGAACCGGTCAAAGGAGAGTTCGTCCCTCATCATTTTCTCAAAAAACGGATGTTCAGATGGGCAGAGAAGCTCGCGCTCAAGCACGCAACCGCCGTCATTACGGTATGCGATTCGATCGCGCGAGAACTCACGCGCATGTCCCAACGCCACCGCCAGATTCTGGTGGTTAAGAATACGCCGCGTCTGCCCGCCATGATCCAATTACCGCAGTCGCCCGGCTTGCGTGAATCGCTCAGCATTGACGCAAATATGTTTCTCATCCTTTACTCCGGCGGTACGGGCCCATCCCGCTTCCTTGAACCCGTAATCGAAGCATTATCCCTGGCGCCGAGTGCAGTACTTGTGATCCGCGGACCGGGCATCGATGTTTTTGGCGCTCATTATCTGCGCATAGCAAGTGCACACGGTGTTCAACACCGGGTCTTTTGCCTGCCGCCCGTTCCCTCGCAAGAGGTCATTCCCTCCTCAGCCGGGGCGGATGCGGGAATTTGGACTTTGGCAAATCTATGCCAGAATTTTGCGTACGCGTTACCGAACAAAATTTTTGAGTACCTCGCCGCAGGCCTGCCCATTCTGGCTGCCGATTACCCGGAAGTGCGTGGCATCGTTGATAAATATGAAGCTGGTGTATGTTTCGACCCCAACAAGCCGGAGTCTATCGCCGCGGCAATAAATTGTATGGCTCAAGATCCGGAAAAATTTCGCGTATTACGAAAAAATGCGGCGGCCGCGTTGGCCGATCTTCGCTCGGTCGACGAATGGGATAAGCTCGTCCAGCTTTATCGGGATCTGGCCAATAACGTACCGCGGGCAGAATTACAAAGAAATGACTAACAGCGGGCGCCCCGTTAGAACCAACAGCGTTACCACGTCCGGTGTTGCGGTCTGCCGTGGACGCACCGACGGCTGTCCGGCAGACTAATGCGCTCCTCTGCAAGGGCATTCGCCATTGCGTTATTGCAAAGCGCGACGTTATGCGTCGTAGTTCTGCTGCTGCCACTGCGGGCGATACGCACTCTGGGGCGAAGCGCCCCGTTCTCACTATGGACCGGCGCCCCCATCGTCAACATGGCCATCAACGCGCGTGCGGAACGATTACTGGGCTTCGATTCGAAATCGCTGGTTCTGCATACGTACTATATTACGAATGCTTTCGATTACGACTTGTCGCGCTGGCGCGCGATCCCGATACTGGGTCATCTCGTCCCATTCGTCACCTATGTATGGGTATGCTTGAACGTAGATCGTCTTCACTTTTATTGCGATCGAGGAATTCTGCCCTCTCACAGGGCTTTCACTTTTAATTTTCTCGAGCTGCGTATATACAGGTGGCTCGGCATCCCGGTTTTTCTTTGGACCTACGGCGCCGATGTGCGAAGCCGGATTACGACAAAGTCGCTCGGCAAACCCAACTGCTGTACGGATTGCACGCGTATCGGTGAAGCGTGCATTTGCGAGGATGGCGCCGCCTTCGATCATTACAAAAAGCTAAGTCGGCTTGCAACCGCAATTTTTTCGATGGGTGACATGATTGAATACACCCCGGGAAGCCGCAACGATCTTTTTTTCTGGCCAGTCGACCTTGGGGCGGAGAACGGAGAAAAATATCGTCCCGCGATTCCGCATTCTGACGGCACTCGCAGTCTTCGCATCGTTCATGCGCCAAATCATCGCATGTTTAAGGGCACGCGATTCCTGATAAAGGCCGTCGCTGAATTAAAAAAGGAAGGCTTTCCCGTCGAACTTGTCCTCGTGGAAAAACTTCCAAACATTGAGGCACTACAAATTTACCGATCCGCCGATATCATTTTCGACCAGTGCCTCGTCGGTTTCCACGGATTTTTCGCACTAGAGGGAATGGCACTCGGCAAACCAGTCATGTGCTTTATCAGAAAACCGCAAGAATATCTTCTTAATTACGAAGAGTGTCCGCTCATAAACATCCATGCGACGACGCTGAAGCAGGATATTCTGAAGTTGGTACGGAACCCGCAACAGCTTGGTGCAATCGGACAGGCGAGCCGGCGCTACATCGAGAAATATTATTCTATGGAGGCATTTGCGAAACGTCTGCAGAGTGCCTATCGGGATTTAGGTGTGTCCTTATGCAAGTGATGATCGTGGGAGCACAAGGATTTATCGGCCAAAGACTTTCATCATCGCTACGCAGCTATGGCGTGCCGGTGGTCGAGGCCAGTTCGCGGGATGGAACCGGGCTGCAGCCGGAATCCGGAATGTTTGCACCTGGTTTTAGTGTTCCCAAGAAGGTGCGAACGGTTATTTATCTGGCACAGTCCCCTCACTACCGTCGTGTGCCCGAGTTTGCTCCGCACGTAATGGCAGTAAATACCTATGCGGCGGTCCAAATCGCGGCGGCGGCCGCAGCGGCCGGCGCCACGCGCTTCATATACGCATCAACCGGGAATATTTACCAGCCAGACTTCGAGCCTATTCGCGAAGACGCCCCGTTGCGACGCGACAACTGGTACGCACTTACGAAAATTCACGCTGAAGAAGCGCTTTCACTTCTGCGGCCCCGGCTCGACATAACGGTAGTCCGGCTATTCAGCATTTACGGGCCCGGTCAAACCGGCCGCCTGATCCCTAATTTGGTGGACGCGATTGAGAATGGACGTGAAATTACTATCGAAGATAGGGCCGACGCCCAGCAAGACTCGGAAGGCATGCAATTTTCGTTTTGCTATATCGACGATACTATAAGCATACTGAGCAAGCTGATCGATAGAGCCGGTATTTCTCGTTTGAACATCGCGAGTGACGAGACCGTAAGCATCAGGCAGGCGGCCCTTCAGATCGGCGCCGCCGTCGGGCATACGCCGGTTTTCAAATACTCAACCAACAAGCGCGGATTCAATCTGATTGCCGACGTTTCATTATTGAAACAAATGTTCCAGCCAGAATTTACCGCGTTCAGCACCGGAATTTCAAAAACCCTGGGCAAAAAAACGCCGGAATGAATGTCGGCCGCCCCAGGTTTGCTCCCGTGATTCTCGTTTCGGGGCGTACATGAAATTCGCATGTGCGGTGTGTCGGACGGATTTCGCAGAGCGCCCGGAGTCCGGGCAAAGCGTCTGTCGCGGTTGCGGAATGCGCTACGCGCATGGGCCTGATTTTCTCAGCTACGAATTCGATTCTCTATTGTTCGAGCGATTCAAACACAACTTTCTGCTGAATAAGGTTCTGAACAACAATGCATTCGTCAGCTATCACTTCCTTAAGGAAGGATCGCTGTCTCTGGCCGAGCGCAGTGACGTGTCGGAGTTTAAACAATATATTGAAAGTTACGCTCGCAACGGAGCACTGCTTGACATCGGATGCGGCATATTACCGCTGCCCGGATATCTTCAATTTGCTGAGCCGGACAGGTTCGAGTTGTTCGGCCTTGACCCGCTGGATGATCACGGCTTCCAGGGCATGCGCATAGTGGGTTGCAGCGAATTTACGCCCTTCGCCGGTGAGCAATTCGATACCATCGTGTATGCGACCAGCCTTGATCATGTTTGCTCACTCAAATACACAATCGCAGAAACGTATCGAATACTAAAATTAAACGGCAGAGTGATTGTCTGGATGGGGGATCGATCGACGTCTCTGCTTCGCAGATTCAGAAACTGGCTTGTGACGCCGCTGAGAAATCTGGTAAAAGGCTATCGGACCGACAAGTACGTGGTTTTTCCCAATCTAACCGTAATGTACGTGCCGGATGGCGCAGTGGATCCGTTTCATTCTTACAGTGAAAATCCGGATATGGTCTCCGCGTTGATGAAACACGCCGGGCTTCGTCTCGTGAACAAGTCCCAAAAAAACCGCGACCAGGTTTTTCTTTGCTTCGAAAAGCCGCCTCTCAGTGCGTAAATTACCGGTCCAAATTTCCTTCAAGGAGACACTGAACAAGTCTATTTTCGTCGTTCTGGCGGACGCCGGAATTCAGTGCATTCAAGCGCCTGGGCTCCGGCTTCCCGCCGGAGTGACGAACTTAATTAACGGTTCCCCAATTATTCTGCCGGCAGTCACTAACACCCGTGATTAGAACTTTTTTTGCGAGTGCCGCAATTTACGGTTTAGCGGATTTTGTCGCCAAATTTTTGGCGTTTGCAATTTTCCCGATATATGCCCACATTTTTTCGGTCGAGGAGTTCGGGATAATCGCGCTTATCTCCACGGCGGCCGGGTTGGTCGCGCTATTCCTCAATCTGGGCCTGAATAACGCGTTGCAGCGTTTTTACCTCGATCCCACAACGGGCGTGGAAGCAAGATCCCGATTAGTCAGCAGCGGGTTGACCGTGCTCGCCGGCTGGTCGATTGCAGCAACATTGCTGCTGATTGTATGCATCGCGCCGTTTCGCGAATTACTTCAGGACCGCTACCATTTCGGATGGTTGCTGCTGGTGCTCGCCCTTGCCACCAATATACCGGTGCAAATACTGCAATATTGTCAGGATGTTTTGCGCATTCACTTTTCGCCCTGGAAATTTAGCGTGACGGCGGTGTTAAAGAATGTCACAGGGATAATTTTTTCACTGATTCTGATTGTGGTGTTTGGTTATCGCCTGGAAGGTTTTTTCTGGGGATACTTTGCTGCCGCCGCGCTTGCATTGCCTCTGTCGCTGTGGTTTATCCGCAAAGACCTCGTGGCACGCTTCGATGGCGCGCTCGCGCGGCGCATGTTTGTTTTCGGTTATCCATTTATTTTTAGCGGGCTCGCATACTGGGTATTGAGTTCGCTCGACATATGGATGTTGACAGAACTTAGTGACAATACGAATGTGGGTTGGTTTGGAATTGCGGCAAAATTTGCTGCGATACTGACGTTCATCAATTCCGCATTTGGACAGGCCTGGGCGCCTTTTGCGTTACGGTTATATGCCGAGGATGCCGGCCACGCGCGAATTTTCAGCCGCATGCTGACTTACTGGTTTTTCGGTTTAACCAGCGCCGGAATGCTTCTAAGTCTTTTCAGCTACGAACTGCTTTGGATATTGACCCCGCCGGCCTATTGGCCCGCAGCCAGCTCGTTAAGCGCACTTGCGATGGGTACGGTGTTGCTTGGCACTACCCAGATCACGGTTCTTGGCATTTCGCTTGCGCGAAAAACTTCCGTCATCGCCCATTGCGCGTGGCTCGTCGCCTTAGTGAACGTCGCATTAAATAGCCTGTTTATTCCACGCTTCGGCGCGCTCGGGGCGAGTGTCGCGACCTTGTTATCGTATGCAGTGTTAAGTGGACTGTATCTATTTTATTCACAACGTCTACAACCGATTCCCATAGAAAAGGCGAAGTTAATTTTAACGTTCGTTATCGTCCTTCTGACGGTTGTAGTGAGCATTGCGCTGCTCGCGCATCCCTGGAGCTTGACGGTGTTGATCGCCAAGATATTGTTTCTGGTCTCGATGCTGGGTATCGGCTTCAAGGCCCGCGTTTTTGAGTTCGCCGTATTGATGCGAGTTTTACGCGAAACGTCTCCCAGGCCGCTGACAGCGGAGCGCCCGTAATGAGCCGGCGCCGATGAAAGTTTTGCATCTTCCATCTTCCGTGGGCGGCAACGCCCGTGGCCTTGCCCAAGGCGAACGTGCACTCGGATTGGACAGCGAAGTTCTCGCGGCCTCAGACAATTGGCTTGCGTACCAGGCCGACATCAACCTTGATTTGCAGAACACGCCGGGCAGTTTCGGAAAATTGTTAGGGTTAACCAAAGCATTTTTAGCGGTGCGCAAAAAATACGATGTTTTCCATTTCAATGCGGGCTCGTCACTGATTCATTCGATTCCTCATCGACTCAATCATCTCGACCTGCCATTTTATCCATCTGCCGCAAAGCTCTTCGTCACATATAACGGCTGCGATGCACGTCAGAAATTCCCCACGATCCGGCGAACCCGGATCTCGGCGTGTCAGAATGATGCTTGCTATCATGGCATGTGTGAATACGGGGCCTACGATTCGCAGCGACGACGCGCGATAAACAAGATGGCCCGATATGCCCGGCATATGTGGGCGGTTAATCCCGACCTGTTGCATTTTCTTCCACGAGAAAAATCCTCGTTTCTGCCTTATTCAATCAGCTGGGACTGTCTCGATCCGGCCCCGCTGCTGCTGAAGACCAAACTTAAAATAGTACATGCACCGACCAATCGCGAAGCTAAAGGCTCCCGGTTCATCCTGGCAGCGCTGGAGAAGCTGGAGCGCATACAGCCCCGCTCGGTCGAGGTTGTTTTGGTTGAAAACATTCCTCACCGCGAGGCCCTCAAAATTTATCAAGAAGCTGACCTTGTGATTGATCAGATTGTCATCGGCTGGTACGGCGGCTTCGCCGTGGAGACGATGAAAATGGGTAAGCCCGTGATTGCGAGAATTGCAGATGAAGACCTTCAGTTTGTGCCGCCTGCGATGGCAAGCGACGCTAAAGCTACTATCATTAATGCCGACCCTGACACCATTTTTGATGTTTTAACCGCATGCGTCGGCGACCGCGCGTTCCTCCGGGAAAGGTCACAGGCTTCAATTGAATATGCCAACAAATGGCATGCTCCAAAATACGTGGCGAGCCTTACTAAAGAAAAATACGAGGCTACTTAGTGTGCGGGATTGCAGCAATTTTCGATCCGCATGCCCCGCAATCGGGCGCCGCCTCTATACGCGCCATGATGGACATCGTGAGATACCGGGGTCCGGATGATGAGGGATATGCTTCCTTTGCCAATGCCGACGCATCGGTGTCCATTTTTTCCGGCATCGACACGCCAAAACCCGGAACTGACGAGCCGCTCGCCTACACGCCGGACCAAACCGTTGTCGACGGCAATCCCGGCGGAAGTTTCCTGTGGTTGGGCCACCGTCGACTCGCGATCTTGGACATATCCCCCGGGGGACACCAACCGATGTGCTCGTCCGATAAAGACGTTTGGATTGTCTATAACGGCGAAGTCTATAACTATATTGAGTTGCGAGAAGAGTTGAAGCTGTTGGGGCGGTCGTTTAATTCGGAGTCCGATACCGAAGTAATACTCGCCGCCTATCAGCAATGGGGAGCAGATTGTCTAAGGCACTTCAACGGGATGTTCGCATTTGTGCTGTTCGACCGAAAACGTCGCAAGTTGTTTGCGGCCCGCGACCGCTTCGGCGTAAAACCGCTTTACTACTGGGCGTCGCCTGACGGCTGCCTCGCGTTCGCATCGGAAATTAAACAATTTACAGTGCTGCAAGGATGGTCACCACGGTTAAACGGTCAGCGGGCCTATGACTTTCTTAACTGGGGCATTACGGATCACACGTCCGAAACGCTCTTTGAAGGCGTCTTTCAGCTAAAAAATGGTGAAGCGCTTGAATTGACTCTCGGCGTGGATAACTCACCACCCCTTGTTGCTCCCGGCAGACAGGCCCCTGCATATTCATGGTACGACTTGCAGCCTGTTAATTTTTCCGGCGATTACGCGGATGCCGTTGAAAACGTGCGCAGCTTGCTCACCGATTCAATTAGATTGCGGCTACGCGCCGACGTTGCCGTGGGGTCATGTCTTTCCGGCGGGCTTGACTCATCCTCCATTGTTTGCATCATGAATGCGCTGCTGCGAGAACAAAACGCACACTCGTTACAAAAAACGTTTTCTGCTCGAGCAGAAGTAAAAGAGTTTGACGAAAAGGAATTTATCGACGAAGTGACTCGCACTACCGCCGTGCAGTCATACGATGTCTATCCGCCGTTCGAGGAACTGTTCGACACCCTCGATACGATCACCTGGCATCAGGACGAGCCTTTCGGATCTACCAGCATTTATGCTCAGTGGCACGTTTTTAAACTTGCGGCTGCGAACGAAGTGAAGGTGATACTCGATGGACAGGGGGCGGACGAGCAACTCGCCGGTTATCACAATTATTTCGGCACGTGGTTCGCACAGTTGGTGAGGGAAGCACGCTGGATCAGGCTGGCGCGGGAAATAAGCGCCACTCGCCGCGTACATGGTTATTCCGTTGTGTGGGCTATTAAACAGGCTGCTAACAACCTGATCCCCGACTGGCTCCGCCAGCCCCTGCGGCATTGGGTTGGCAAGTCAAGCGCTCGCAACAATTTAATTAATTTGGGGGTCTTAAAAGCCAGGCCCCTGGATCCATTCGTTAACGCAGGAGCCTCCAGCGCAAAATCGGTGCAAGAACAGTCCCGCATTCAACTTGTCGCAACTACTCTGCAAATGTTGTTGCACTGGGAAGACAGGGACTCGATGGCACACTCTATAGAAGCCCGTGTTCCATTCCTGGACTTTCGATTAGTCGAGTTTATTCTCGGACTGCCCGATGACTATCGAATCAATGCAGGCATCACCAAACGTGTATTGCGCGACGCCATGCGTGGCGTCCTTCCCGAGCGGGTGAGAATGCGTATGGACAAGCTTGGATTCGTTACCCCCGAGGAGAGCTGGCTTCGAGAGCGTAATCCGGAGGAGTTCAGAGCGGCGCTCGACGCCGCGATCAACGCCTCTCAGCGTGTTATCGAGCCCCGCGCGAGAGACTTATTAAACCAAATGATCGCGGGAACAAAGCCCTTCAGTTTTCAAATATGGCGCCTGATAAGCTTTGGCGCCTGGATGCGCGTTTTCAAGGTGCAGGTCTAGCGCCACATATGAAAATCGTCACTGTACTCGGGGCTCGGCCGCAATTCATTAAGGCGGCTGCGGTCAGCCGCCTGTTTCTACGCGCGCCGGTCGTCCGCGAGATTCTCGTGCACACGGGCCAGCACTATGATCAGAATTTGTCCGAAATTTTCTTCAGGGAATTGGGGCTGCCAAAGCCAGACTACAATTTGGGCATCGGCTCGGGCAATCACGGTGCGCAAACGGGGCGCATGCTGGAAGCGATCGAGCAGGTATTAATCACAGAGATGCCGGACATGCTCCTCGTATACGGCGATACCAATTCCACCCTCGCGGGTGCGCTTGCCGCCGCAAAGCTGCACATTCCCGTTGCGCATATCGAAGCGGGCTTGAGGTCTTTCAACCGGCGCATGCCTGAGGAACTCAATCGCGTGCTAACCGACCATGTTTCAAGCTTATTATTCGCACCGACTCAATCCGCGATAACCAATCTCGTGCGCGAAGGTGTTTCTGCGGAAAAAATACATCGGGTCGGCGATGTCATGTACGACGCAGCGCTGTACTACGGTGCGAAGGCCGAGCAGACCAGCACAATCCTGGACAAACTCGGGTTGACGCCCGGGAATTATGTCCTTGCGACCATACACCGCGCCGAGAACACCGACGATGCCGTCCGTTTGCGTCGCATATTCGACGCATTAAACAGCCTTGCGCAGACATGTCGGGTGGTGGTGCCACTGCACCCACGCACGCGAGAGGCCTTGCGTAATGCGAATTACGATTTTTCTGCCAACCCCGGGCTCAGCATAATTGACCCGGTCGGGTATCTTGATATGGTGATGCTCGAAAAACATGCGCGCCTGATCGCGACCGATTCCGGAGGAGTGCAAAAAGAAGCATTCTTTTACAAAGTGCCCTGCGCAACCTTGCGCGAGGAAACCGAATGGGTTGAACTCGTCGAGTCGGGATGGAACACACTTGCGCCGCCGGACGACTCTGTGCCTCTGAGGGAACGCCTTGAAAAAATCATGCAAAAAACCATCGTCGACCTCGGTCACGACGATTTTTATGGATCAGGCGCCGCCGCCGAACAGATCGTGAGCATCATGCGCAAAACCACCGCAGATTAACCATTTGTCCACATTTGCTGGCCCGCTCAAACGGTTGTCCAAGACTACGGTTATGCCGAAAAGTGACGCGCTATTGTCAATCGCATGCCGTGATCGGTCCCCATTTACGCGTTACCGACTCTGGCAAAAATAGCGGTATGGATCGCCTCTACTGTATTCATTCTGACGTGATCTCCCTGTGAAACCCGCCGCGATTTCAGTGCTTTACATCCATCACTCCGGAATTTTTGGCGGCGCATCCCGCAGCCTGCTGGAAATGATCGATGCGCTTCCAGTTGATGCCGTCGCGCCTTACTTAATCACACCGGAGGGAAACGTCGCAGAGATCGCCGCTCGTCAAGGTGTGCCGCTGCTTACAACGCGCGGCATTTCTCAACTCGATTGCACGCGCTACGGCCACTACCGGGGGGTGCGATGGTTGTTAGTACTGCGCGAACTGTGGTTTCTGCCTTTCACTATAGCCGCACTGCTCAAAGCCAAAGCGCGCTGGAAGACGATTCAAGTCATCCATGTGAACGAACTGGCGGCGCTGTTGCCCGTCGTAGTCGGCAAACTTCTTTTTCGAACACCTGTCGTAGTCCACATTCGCTCCCTGATGCAGACTACCGGGATGCCGGTGCGCCATCGCCTGCTGCGCTACGTTGTTCAGCATTGTGTCGACCGGATCATCGCAATTGATGAAACTGTCATGGCAAATCTGCCTGATGAATTCGCCGCCACTATCATCCATAACGGCTTTGCGTTCGATTCCACTCAAGGCACTATCGCGCTCGGCAAACTTCCTCCTGCACTCGTTCGCAAGAGCTTCAAGGTGGCGATGGTTGGCAGTTTGATGCCGATGAAAGGTCAACTGGACTTTTTGGAGGCTGCACGTATTTGTGTTGGGAGAGGACTTGCTATTGACTTCATCATGGTCGGCGACAACGTGCGTCAATTGTCCGGCATTCGCGGGTGGTTTCTGCAACGTTTGAATTTTTCGCGCGATGTCAAAGCGGAGATCGAAACATTTATTCAGGCCCATGGACTCGCTGAAAACGTTCATTTGATTGGCTTCATGGCCAATGTCAAAGACGTCTATGACCGCATTGACGTTTTGTGCTTTCCATCGCATTTGAACGCCGCGGGAAGACCGGTGTTTGAAGCGGCCTTCTCCAAGGTCCCAAGCATTGTCGCAATAGACAATCCATTTGGGGACACCATAGTCGATCGTGAGACGGGTCTTTGCATTAAAGCCGGTGATCCGGTCGCCCTGGCCGACGCGATTGAGTACTTTTATAAGAATCCGGCAGAGCTAAGGCGAATGGGAAATTCGGCCTACGATTTGGCGCGGCGTAATTTCGACATCAAGACCAATGCTTCGCAAGTGCTCGATATTTATCGCACTCTCGTTAATCGCTAAAACTGTGAAGATTTTATTGATAACGCAATACTTCTGGCCGGAGAGCTTTCGCATCAACGATCTCGCCGCAGGGCTGGTCGAGCGCGGCCATCGTGTGACGGTGCTCACCGGATTACCAAACTATCCGGGCGGAAAATTTTTTGATGGCTATGGGTATGGCGGGCCTTACCACGAGGAGTACCGTGGCATGCAGGTTTTGCGCGTGCCCTTGATACCGCGCGGTGAAGGCGGCGGTTTGAGACTCGCGCTCAATTATCTGACGTTCGCTTTGGCGGCAACCATACTGGCGCCGCTACGCTGTCGCGGCGAGTACGATTGCATACTCGTGTATGAACCATCCCCGGTTACCGTCTGCATACCGGCCGTCGCGCTGCGCGCGCTTAAACGCGCGCCGCTGCTGTTCTGGATTCAGGATCTGTGGCCGGAAAGTCTGTCGGCGACCGGCGCCATCAAAGCCCCGTGGATACTGAGGCTCGTGGAGAAACTCGTGCGCTTTCTCTACCGTCACAGTGACCGCATCCTGATTCAATCGCGTGCGTTTGCGGCGCCGCTTATCGCCATGGGCGCTGACGCCGCACGCATCCGCTATTTCCCGAACAGCGCGGAATCGCTTTATCAACCGGCGGCTGGCGCATCGCATGGCGCGCCCGAGCCGGCGATGCCGGCGGGCTTTCGCGTGATGTTCGCCGGCAACATCGGCGCGGCGCAGGATTTCGAGACTATTCTCGCCGCCGCCGAATTGCTCAAGGCAGAGACGTCGATCCAATGGCTCGTGCTGGGCGACGGCCGGTTGCGCGACTGGGTCGCGCGTGAAATCGACAAGCGCGGGATGCAAGCGACGGTGCATCTGCTCGGCCGGCATCCCACCGAAGCGATGCCGCGTTTTTTTGCGCAGGCCGATGCGATGCTGGTGACGCTCCGAAAGGCGCCGATATTCGCGCTGACGCTGCCGGCGAAGGTACAATCGTATCTCGCTTGTGCGAAGCCGATCATCGCCGCGCTCGATGGGGAAGGTGCGCGGGTCGTGACGGAAGCCGGCGCCGGCATTGCGGTGCCCGCCGGGGACCCCGCAGCACTCGCCAACGCGGTGCGCGAACTGGCGCGGCTTGACGCAAATGAACGGCAGGCCATGGGCGCGAGCGGTCGCGCTTACTTTGAACAGCACTTCGAGCGCGAGATGTTATTGAGCAGGCTGGAGGGCTGGATGCAAGAATTAAAGCGAGTGGCCTGATGCGCGTTCTGATCCTGGGCGGTACCGGCATGCTGGGCCATAAGCTGTGGCAACGGCTGGGCGCGCGGTTTCCTGACTGCCAGGTGACCGTGCGCGGCAAGCGCGCCGATTACGCGCGGGTCGGATTGTTCGACGATCCGCGCGTGATCGAGAGCGTCGATGTCACCGACGCCGGGCGTCTCATCAATGCGCTGGATGACGCCGCGCCCCAGGTGATCGTCAACTGCATTGCGGTAACCAAGCGGCGCGAGGCTGCGGGCCCCGCCGCAAGCATTCTGCTCAATGCATGGCTGCCGCATCGTCTGGCCGAATGGACTGCGGCGCACGGCGCGCGCCTCATCACGGTCAGCACTGATTGCGTGTTCGATGGTAAAAAAGGCGGTTACACGGAGAACGACGCGCCTGATGCGCAGGATATCTACGGCCGCACCAAGGCGCTAGGCGAAGTGACCTACGGCAATGCGCTCACGGTGCGCACTTCGTTTATCGGGCGCGAACTCGAGCACGGCACGGAATTGCTCGAATGGTTTTTGGCGCAGAACGGCAACACCGTGCGCGGATTCAGGGGCGCGCTGTACACGGGCATTTCGAGCCTGTACTGCGCGGATCTGATCGGGGAAATTATCGAGCGCTTTCCTCAATTGAACGGGCTTTACCAGGTAACTTCGGAAGTCATCAACAAACACGATCTGCTATGCTTGGCGCGCACGGCATTCGCCCTCGACGTAAAAATAGAGCCCGACGATACCGTGGCAATGCGGCGCAATCTTGACGGTGCCAGGTTTCGGCAGGCGACGGGATTAACAACGCCATCGTGGAGCACCATGATGAACGAACTCGCGGCCGACCCAACCCCCTATCGCGAATGGAGTCAAACCCGTGTTACTTGATCGAAAAACGCTGCTGATCACCGGCGGCACCGGCTCGCTCGGCAAAGTACTCGTGCGGCGGGTATTAAGCGGCGAAATGGGCGCCCCGAAAAAAGTCATCGTGTTTTCGCGCGATGAGGCAAAACAGCACGCGATGCGCCTGTCGTACCTGCATATGAAAGTGTCGACCGACGAGGCGATTTACAAAAATTTTCTGAAGGTGCTCGAGTTTCGCATCGGCGACGTGCGCGATTATGCGGCCGTGTGTTCGGCGGTTAAAAGCGCGAACATCGTCGTCAACGCGGCGGCGCTTAAGCAGGTGCCGTCATGCGAATACTTCCCGGCTGAAGCGATGCTGACCAACTGCATGGGCGCCGCCAACATCGTGCGCGCCATTGGCGAAAACAGTTATCCGGTCAGCACCGTCGTCGCCGTCAGCACCGACAAGGCATGCAAGCCGGTCAATGTAATGGGCATGACCAAAGCGCTGCAGGAGCGGATTTTTATTGCCGCCAACATACTTAATTCGAAAACGCGCTTTATCGGCGTGCGCTATGGCAATGTGCTCGCGTCGCGCGGCTCGGTGATTCCGCTATTCCACGAGCAGATCAGCAACGGCGGGCCGGTCACGATCACGGTGCCCGCCATGACGCGCTTTTTGCTGAGCCTCGATCGCGCGGTCGACACCGTGTTCGCTGCGTTGAAAACTGCGCTGCCCGGCGAAATCTACGTGCCGAACGTCGCGTCAGCGACCGTCATCAACCTCGCCAGGGCGCTGATCGGCAAGCGCAAGATCAAAATCAAAACGGTCGGCATCCGGCCGGGCGAGAAAATGCACGAGGTGATGGTGTCAGATGAGGAAGCCAATCACTGCGTCAAACGCGGCGAGTTCTACGCAATCAAGTCGATGCTGCCCGAGATCGCCGGCGCGTCGACCGAACGCAACGCGCTCACCGGCGAATTCAGCTCGGCGCACCGCATCCTCGATTACCCGCAAACCGTCGCGCTGCTCGAGCGCCACCATTTGATGCCGGGCGACACGGTCAAGTGGGACGACGGCGAATTGTTGCGCTGACAACCGGGGCACTCGAATGACGCTTAAAGTGATGACCATCGTTGGCACGCGCCCCGAAATCATCAAGCTGTCGCGCGTAATTTGCGAGCTCGACCGGCACGTCGACCACATGCTCGTGCACACGGGCCAGAATTACGATTACGAACTGAACGAGATTTTCTTCAAGGATCTGGGCATTCGCAAACCCGATCACTTTCTCGGCGCTGCCGGCAAGACCGCCGCGGAAACTATCGCCAACGTAATCGCCAGGTCTGATGAGGTCATGGCGAAGACCACGCCCGATGCGGTGCTGCTATATGGGGACACTAATAGCTGCCTCTCGGTGATATCAGCCAAGCGCCGAAAAATTCCGATTTTTCACATGGAGGCGGGCAACCGCTGCTTCGACCAGCGCGTCCCCGAAGAGATCAACCGCAAAATCGTCGACCACCTGAGCGACATCAACATGCCGCTGACCGAGCATGGGCGCCGCAACCTGCTCGCCGAGGGAATCAAGCCCGATACCGTGTTCAAGACCGGCTCGACGATGAAAGAAGTGCTGCAGCACTACATGCCCAGGATCAAGGCCTCGACTGCGCTGCGCCGGCTTGGCGTCAAAGCGGGCGGCTATTTCGTCGTGAGCGCGCATCGCGAGGAAAACGTCGACGACCCGGCGAACTTCAAAGAGCTGCTCGCGACGCTGAACGCAATAGCCAATAAATATCGCAAGAAAATCATCGTTTCCACGCATCCGCGCACGCGCGAGCGGCTTGAAGCGCTCGATAAGCAGCGGCTGTCGCCGCAGATCCAGTTTCTGAAACCGCTGGGGTTCTTTGACTACGTGAAGCTGCAGATGAACGCTGCCTGCGTACTGTCCGACAGCGGCACTTTGACCGAGGAATCATCAATCCTGGGCTTCCCGGGCGTGATGATTCGCCAGGCGCACGAGCGCCCCGAAGGCATGGACGAGGGCACAGCGATCATGGGCGGCATCAAAGCGGACGCAGTGATGCAGGCAATCGACGTCAGCATCGCGCATTACAAAGGCAACGCGCGGCCTTTCAAGCTGGTGGCCGATTACGATACCGACAACGTCTCGCGCAAGGTTCTGCGCATCATCATGAGCTACACCGACTACGTAAATCGTACCGTTTGGTTCAAGACCTGACGAACACGCGCCGCGCACTGGTCACCGGCGCAAACGGCTTCGTGGGCATGGCGTTATGTGACGCACTGCAGAAGCAAGGTTGGATGGTGCGGCGTGCGCTGCGCACGGGCAATGCAGCCGCTGGCGTTTTTGACGACGCTGCCGTCGGCGACATCGGCCCCGCCACCGACTGGCAGCGCGCATTGAGCGGCATCGACGCCGTAATCCATCTCGCCGCGCGCACCCATGTCATGCACGACGCTGCCGCCGATCCTTTGATCGAATATCGCCGCGTCAACGTCGACGGCACGCAAGCGCTGGCACTTGCCGCCGAGGCCGCTGGCGTCCGCCGGTTTATTTTGTTGAGCTCGATAAAAGTTAACGGTGAAGCGACGGGCGTTCGCCCTTATACGGAACACGACGTGCCGCGCCCCGAAGATGCATACGGCATTTCGAAACTTGAAGCTGAGCAGGCGCTTAAAGCTGCCGCCACACACATGCAAACTGTCGTGTTGCGTCCGCCGCTGCTCTACGGGCCGGGTGTGAAAGGCAACTTCCTGCGCTTAATGCGCGCGATCGAACGGGGCCTGCCGCTACCGCTCGGGTCCGTCCACAATCGTCGCTGCCTGCTCTACGTCGAAAATCTCGTCGACGCGATCATGTTATGCCTCGATCATCCCGCGGCTGCGGGGCAAACGTATTTGCTGGCAGATGAGGACGAGGGCGTATCGACGCCGGAACTGGTGCGCGCGATCGCCAGTGCCATGAACAAACCGGCGCGCTTGCTGCCGTTCCCGCCAGGCTTGTTGAAAATCGCCGCCGCCGCGGTGAGCAAATCGGCAGCGGCCTCGCGTCTGGTCGGCTCGCTGCAAATCGACAGCGGCAAAATCCGCTGTGACCTCGGATGGCAACCGCGTTACACGCTGGCGGAAGGGCTGCGTCCGACGGCCGAATGGTATTATCGAAGGAAAACTACGCCTATCCGAACTTGATCTCACTCCTGAATGCCGTCGCAGTGCCCCCGCTGATCGCATTGATTGTTAGCGGTTCACTGGTCGCGTTGCTGTTGCGCAGCCGGATCGGCACACTTGCGCTGGATGTTCCCAATGAGCGCTCGCTGCA
>JANYCE010000130.1 GCA_025360445.1 Betaproteobacteria bacterium | reverse complement strand
GCGCACTGGCCGCGGTAGGTGCCCGCTTTGTCGATTTTAAACCAGCTGTCGCGCACGAACCCGGGAATTGCGTCCTGCTTGACGCCCAGAGCCGGCACCCACCATGCGTGGATCACATCGTTCGCGGTCAAAATGATGCGGACTTTCTTGCCGATCGGCACCACGACCGGATTGTCGACTTCGAGCAGATAATTGGCGTAGCCCTCGCGCTTCTTTTTGCCTTCGGGCGTGTTGTCCGTAATCATCTCGCGCGGCGTGCCGAGGCTGCTGTAGAAACTGATGCCCTCCCCCAAATAATCGTAGCCCCATTTCCATTGGTAGCCGGTGGCTTTGATCGTCATGTCGGGGCTGGACGTATCTTTCATCGCGATAATCGTTTTGGCGGCGGGAATCGCCATGCCAATCAGAATCACAAACGGGATGATGGTCCAGATGATTTCAACCGTGGTATTTTCGTGGAACTGCTCGGCTTTATGGCCAAGCGATTTTCGATGCATGATGATTGAGTAAGTCATCGCGCCGAACACGATCACGAAAATCACGCAGCAGATCAGAAAAATCAGCGTATGCAGATCGTAAATCTCGCGCGCGATGATGGTTTGCGGTGGCGGCAAGTTGTATTCATTGGCCGCCGCGAGCAAGGGCATCAGGTTACCGGCTCCTGCGACTGCTACCGCAAAACGCTTTATCCACTTACTGATCATTCTTTACTCCAACG
The DNA here is from genome assembly GCA_025360445.1 of Betaproteobacteria bacterium. Taxonomy (GTDB): domain Bacteria; phylum Pseudomonadota; class Gammaproteobacteria; order Burkholderiales; family SG8-41; genus PALSA-1004. The sequence continues at coordinate 11,305 of JANYCE010000130.1, read as the reverse complement.
GTGCGTAAAATTCATTGCGGTTACGTGTGACTGGTCCGCGTCCGCAGCGGGGTGCGCGAAGGTGCGTCCGAGCGTCGAGCCGCGGTCGTCCAAATGCAAATCCAGTGCGAGAATTCGGCCGCAAGGCGCCGGCCAAACGACTCATGGCGCGTTTCTAACAGGCCGTCAATGCAAGGCTGGTTTTTTCGTTACCAAGCCCCCTGCCGCCTGTCTTAAGTCAGCCTAACGTCCGAAAAACATGTGGAATTTATCACACAGGCGATAGTGTGCGCAAACCTTACGGCGGACGAATTGACGGCCCATTCGGGAACGCGGCGGCCCCTTTATCGGGCACGCCCGACTATCACTCGAGTTGGGACAAATCGATCAGCGCAGCAACCTCGCTGGCGTCGGGGGCGCTGGCGAATCCGATCACGCCCAGTAACGGCGCCGCCAGGCGTTCGGTGAGCGCCGTAATGTTGGCGTCAGGTGCTGACATCGCAGGATCGATACGGTTGGCGATCCAGCCCGCCAGCTTCAGGCCGCGCGCGCGTATCGCCTGGGCGGTCAAGATGGCGTGATTAAGGCAGCCGAGGCGCAGCCCCACCACCAGGATTACCGGCAAATGCAGTTGCTGCGCGAGATCGGCGGTGTCTTCAGCAGGATTCAACGGCACGCAAAACCCGCCGGCGCCCTCGACGATTACTTTGTCTACCTGAGCGGCGAGTTGCACATACGCTTGCTTGATGCGAGGCAAATCGATGGTGATGCCGACTCGTCCGGCGGCGAGATGCGGCGCAATTGCCGCCTCAAAACAGTACGGATTGATGAGCGCGAGGTCGCACCCACTGTTGCTGGCTGCGCGGAGTTGCACGACGTCATCGTTGAGCAAACCTTCAGCGCCGCGGTGGGCGCCTGCGGCGACCGGCTTCATACCGACGACGCGTTGCCCCGTGTTGGCAAAAGCGTGCAACAGCGCGCACGCGACCAGCGTCTTGCCTACGCCCGTGTCGGTGCCGGTAATGAAATATCCTGCCGAGTTCACAGTTCTTTTTCTTTCAACGCTTTGATTTCGATCACCCGTTTGCCATCGTGCGTGGTGCGTGTAGCAGGCAACCACGCATGACCATAAATGACTTCGAATGTTGCAGGCAATCTGCCGTCCCGGCGAAAACGCTCGTAGTTGCGTTCAACGACGGCGAGCATTGCACGCGCGGTCATGCCCGGACGGCGTCCGGTGGTGACGTTATGCGCTCCGATCGCTTTCAGGTCGTGCATCACCGCGCGCACGTCCGCATAAGTCAGCGTGATGTACTCCATATCCATGACCGGATCGGCGAATCCCGCATGTACAAGCATGTCGCCGATGTCGTGCATATCGATAAACCGGTTGACATGCGTATACCGGTCGGTATCCGCATACGCTGCGCGCAACTCTTTCAAGGTGTCGGGGCCGAAGGTGCTGAACATTAAGAGGCCGCCGGGCGTAATCACGCGGCGCAATTCCGCAAACGCCTGCGGGGGGTCGTTGACCCACTGCAACGCGAGATTCGACCACACCAAGTCAAACGCTGAGGCGTGCAACGGCAGTTGTTCGATGTCGCCGCACACCGGCGCAATGCCCTGCCCGAGCATGCGTCGCCACCATGGCGCGCGCGCGCGCGCCTGCTGCAGCATGCCGGTGGCTATATCCAGCGCAACCAGATCCGCACGCGGAAATCTGGCGCGCAATTCGGGCAGCACGTTGCCCGTGCCACAACCTGCATCGAGAATTGCCGCCGGCTGCAGTTTTACAAACTCAAGCCGCGACAGCATGCGCCGGCATACCTCGTGTTGCAAGACGGCGGCGGCGTCATAACTGGCCGCAGCTTTGTCGAATGACTGGCGCAGCCGGCGCTTGTCTATTAAAAGCGTGTTATTCATCGACAAAATTCAGTGAGATGCCGCGCGACCGCCTGCGGATTTGAAATGAACGGTGCATGCGCGGCGCCGGCGATGATTTCGAGGTGTGCGTGCGGCAACTCGCGTTGTAAATACTCGCCCGCTGCGAGCGGCACCAACTCATCGCGCTCGCCATGCAAAATTAGTATCGGCTGCACGATGCGCGGCAAATCGCCGCGCAAATCCGTTTCCTTTAAAATCTGCAATCCCGCAGCTAGCATCGTCGCTTTAGTTTGATCGCCCGTTGCAGCGTATTCGCGCAAGCGACGCGCCACCTCGCGGGCCCTTACATCTCCGCGCGCCTGCAACAGCACAAATCGCTGTACTGCACTGGCCGAGTCTTCCATGACATTCGCGGCGAAGGCGTCGAACACAGGGGGCTCCATGCCGCGCTGCCAATCAACGCTGCGCACGAAACGCGGCGTCGCCGCGATCAACACGAGGCGGCGTATTTTGTCAGGTTGTTTGATCGCGCAGCGCAGCGCCACTTGCCCGCCTAACGACCATCCGCAAATGGTGGCGCCGGTTTTACAGGCCGCCCCTATCGCGTTCGCCAATGTATCAAGTGTGTAAGGCTCGCTGATCTCGTCCACACCGCTAAACGGTAAATGCATTCGATGCACGCGAAATTTGCCAGCGAGCAGAGCCGCGAGGTCATGCCATACCTGCGCGCTCGCGCCCCAACCGTGCAGCAGCATGAGATCTGGTCCGCTGCCTTCGACGGTGATTTGCATCACACCGCTTTCGCAACGGCATGCAGCGCCTCTATAAGACGGTCGACGTCTTCTGAGGTGTGTGCGCCCGACAAGGAAATGCGCAAGCGCGCGCTGCCAGCCGGCACGGTCGGCGGTCGAATCGCCGGCACCAGCACACCACGCTCGGCGAGCGCCGCGGCTACGCGCATCACCTCTGCATTGCCGCCGATTATGAGAGGCTGGATCGCGGTAGACGACGTCATCAACTGCCAGCGCAGTCCGGTTAAACCTGTCTTCAATTGCATGATCAATTGACTGAGTAAATCGCGCCGCCAGGTTTCGCGCGCGATGATGTCGAGGCTCGCGAGCAGCGCATCAGACAGCATTGGCGGCGTCGCCGTCGTGTAAATGTAGGTGCGTGCGCTCTGAATCAAAGTCTCGATCACGTCCGCCGATGCCGCGACGAACGCGCCCGCCACCCCCGCCGCCTTGCCCAGCGTTGCCATATAAATAATTCGCGGCGATGCGACCTTGAAATGCTCGAGCACGCCGCCGCCCGTCGCACCTAGCACGCCAAAACCGTGGGCGTCGTCGAGCAGCAACCACGCGTCGAAGCGATCGCACAAGTCAAGAAGTTGCGGCACGGGAGCAAGGTCTCCATCCATACTGAACACCGCATCGGTGATGACCAGTTTGCGCTGCGCGGTCGACGCCGCGAGCAAACGTTCGAGCGCGCCAAGATCGCAATGCGCATAACGCTTTAAGTTCGCGCGCGACAGCAATGCGGCATCGTTCAACGAAGCGTGATTCAGTTTGTCGGAGAATAAGGCGTCATGGCGTCCGACGAGCGCGGTAACGGCTCCGATGTTTGCCATGTAGCCGGTCGAAAACAGCAAAGCGCCGGGCAATTGCACAAACTTTGCGAGTGCTACTTCCAGCCGCTGATGCGACGCCGTGTGGCCCAGTATGAGATGCGATGCGCCCGCACCTACGCCGGCATTGCGCGCACCGTTGCAGGCGGCCTCGATCAGACGCGGATCTGCGGCGAGCCCGAGGTAATCATTGCTGCAAAACGCCACGTAGTCGCGACCGTCCACGATTACGCGGGCACTTTGCGCACTCTCAAGCAGACGCCTCTGGCGCCGCAAACCGCGCGCGGCAAGCGCGCTTAAATCAGTGGCGAGATCGTCGAACGACATGTGACAAAACCAGTGCTACGTGAGGCGCGGAATGCTTGAACCAAAAACCAGCGCTGCGGCGCGGTCTCAATTCGAGCTTCAGTCCTTACGCCTTACTCGCGACTTGCATTGGATACATGCCGAGCGTGGTGAGCAACGCACGGTCGCGTAACGCATCCGGATTGCCAGTCGTCAAAAGTTTATCGCCGTAAAAAATAGAATTGGCACCCGCCGCAAAACATAAAGCCTGGATGCCCTCGGACATCTGCTGGCGTCCCGCGGACAAACGCACCATCGCTGTTGGCATGGTGATGCGCGCCGCTGCAATCGTGCGCACGAATTCGAACGCGTCGAGCTCAGCGGTACCATGCAGTGGGGTGCCTTCGACCTGGACCAGGTTATTGATCGGTACGCTTTCGGGATAAGGATCGAGATTCGCAAGCTGCGCGATCAGCGCGGCGCGAGTGCGCCGCGTTTCGCCCATGCCGACGATGCCGCCGCTGCACACGTGCAGCCCGGCACTACGTACTTTCGCGAGCGTATCCAGCCGGTCGTCCTGCGTGCGCGTCGACACTATTTCGCCGTAGAACTCGGGAGCGGTATCGAGGTTGTGATTGTAGAAATCCAGTCCTGCCTCTTTCAACTGTTCGGCCTGCCCGGCTTTGAGCATGCCCAGGGTTGCGCAGGTTTCCATACCGAGGCCGCGCACCGCTTTCACCATGTCGAGCACCCGGTCAAGCTCGCGCTGCTTGGGCCCGCGCCACGCCGCGCCCATGCAAAATCGAGTGGCTCCCTGGTCGCGAGCAGCGCGCGCGGCCGCCACCACCTCATCGATGCCGAGCATCACCTCATTGTCGACGCCGGTGTGGTAGCGCGCGGCCTGCGGACAATATCCGCAATCCTCGGGACACCCGCCGGTCTTGATCGAGAGCAGTGTAGAAAGCTGCACCGCATTGACGTCAAAGTTTGCGCGGTGAATAGTTTGTGCGCGATAGAGCAAGTCATTGAACGGCAAATCGAGCAGTTCAGCGACGGCATCGATGCTCCAGCGCGCCGCAGTCGCGGGGTCGGCTATTGCTGACGCTCGCGCGTTGTGAGTTATGGTATCCATGGGATTTAGGCTCGCGGAGGACATTAAAGTGCGTGAAAGCGATAGAGAAACTTGCAAGAAATCATGATCTTCAGATCATCTGCGATCGCCCAAAACTTGTCAAATTTACGTCACTCGGTTTTGAACAGCTGGTCGCGAGTGCTGAATGCCACCCTGCCTGAGCGCTGCGCCTTATGTAACGCTGCGGCACACCTGCGTTCTTTGTGCGGCAGTTGCGAATTGGAGCTGCCGTGGCTGCCCGTCAAACACTGTCCGCAGTGCGCACTGCCAACGCCGAGCCCGAACGTATGCGGCGCCTGCCTGAGTCACCCGCCGAAATTCGATTCGATTACCGCGGCCTTCGTGTACGAGTGGCCGTTAGCGCCGCTCATTCAACAATATAAATACGGCGGCAACCTTGTGCTCGCGCGGTTGTTTGCGCACGCGCTCAATTCTAAAATCAGTGGCGGGGTGGACCTCATCATTCCGATGCCGCTCGCGCCGCTGCGCTTGGCCGAACGCGGATTTAATCAAGCGCTGGAAATCGCGCGAATCGTTAGCAGCGTCAAAAAGATAAGACTTGCGGCACATGCGTGCAGACGCATACGTGAGAGCGCACCGCAAGCCACGCTGCCGTGGAAAGAGCGCGGGCGAAACATTCGCGGCGCATTCGTGTGCGATATGGATTTGCGCGGGCTGCGAGTCGCGGTGGTCGATGATGTTCTGACAACCGGCGCTACACTCAACGAACTAGCGCGCAACCTGCGCAAAGCTGGTGCGATTGAGATCCAAGGTTGGGTGGTAGCCAGGGCGGTGAAACAAAGCTGAAAGTGCAGCGAATACGCCAGCCAAACGGATTACTGCAGTTGCTTCAATCGTTGATCGACGAACGCTTGCAATTCAGGGTTCAGCGAATTACTGCTCTTGGCCCGGCGGAAAGCGTCTTGCGCTTCAATAGGCCGATTCGATGCCTGGAGTGAAATGCCCAGGCCCATCGACCATACGCCGGAGCCAGGCGCCAAGCGTAGCGCCGCCTGATAAGCGTCGACGGCTTCTTTGTGCCGCGACTGGCGCTGGAGAAGCCCGGCAAGTCGAGCAAGATAATCGGGACTTGCTTGCCCTGCGGGCACTGATCGCTGCAGGGTATCGATCGCTTCGGTCACACTGCCGCGTTCGTATTGCAGGCTCGCGAGCGCAAGCGCGAAACCCGGCTGGTTGAGGTTAAGCCGCAGGCCGTCCTGCAGGACTTGTTCTGCTTCCGCAGATTTCTTGGCCTCTATTAGCAAACCAAACAGCCCCTGGCGCGCGCCTGTATGCGCAGGGTTGATCTGCAGCGCTTGCTTAAATCCCTCCTGAGCATCGGCTAGCCGGCCTTGATTCAGGAGATTGGCCGCTTCGCGATATTCGTTCTCGGCAAGCTGTTGCGGGCTCAACGGCTGCGCTCGTTTATCGATTTGTGAATTCGCCAGTGCCGCCTGGATTTTTGTTTCCGGCAAAACTTCCGCGATTTTAGGTGCTGGTGTCGCAGGCCTACCCGCCGGCGCCAGTGGCGCTATCGCGGGAGATGATGTTGATGAAAGCTTGGGCGCATCTGCGGGAGAAAGCAAGAACGGCGACTTAGTAATCTCTGTATTCAGTACTACAGCCGACGGCTTTGCCGTTGCCGGATCTGCCCCGGCGAGCACCGAAGCCTTCGCAACCGGCGTTGGCAAAAGCTTCTCCCTGGGTGCAGCCTTCACGCTCTCACCCGACGTTGCTGTGCGTGGAGTCAATACATCCGCGGAGCTCACGGCCCGCGAGGTCGAACTACTTTGCTTAGCCGGCGCTGGTGCAAGGGAGGGGGGGCTTTGCGGCCGCTCCGGGCCGGGCCGGGGCGCCGACGCGCCGCTTAAGGGCGCAGCTTGAAGTAAATCAGGTTGCTCAGGCGTCTGCGCAATCGATTGGACAGATGACGCGGACCCGCGATTGAATTGCCACGCGGATACTCCGATCAACATCACTGCGATGCCGATGCCGAGCAACCACCACGGCATGCTATGAGTTTCCTCCCGCGGTAAGACCCGGACCTGGTCTGGCAGCGCACTGCGCTCCGTACCCGACGCGCGCCGCTTTTCGAGGTCTTGCAGCATCTGATTAATAAGGCTCATGGGCTTTTCCGATCTACTTGAGCATCATCCAGCCGGCGCCGCCGGCGGAAATGAGCAGCGTCGCGAAACCAAGCCACCACCACCGCTGCTGGCGGGACGATGGCGTATCGCTCGCGGCGACGCGAACGTGTTGCGACGTGACCTGTTGCGCGCCTTCGCCAAAGGCGAGCAGCATCGATTTATGCGCGAGAATATTTATTAACCGCGGGATGCCGCGGCTTGCGCGATGCAGCGCGCGCACGGCACTCTGAGTGATCAGCCGGTTGCCGCGGTAGCCTGCCACGCGCAGTCGGTGCGCGAGATAGTAATCGAGCTCCTCGCGCCTGAGTTCGCCAAGCCGATATTGAAAGGTTATTCGTTGTCGCAACTGGCGCACGGAGTTTTCAGCCAGTTTGTAATCAAGCTCGGGCTGGCCGAACAGCACGACTTGCAAGAGCTTGCGTTTTTCGGTTTCAAGATTGCTTAGCAAACGTAGCGCTTCGAGACTTTCTATCGGCATCGCCTGCGCTTCGTCCAGACACAGCACCACCGACTTGCCCGCACTGGCAAAACCGAGCAGCGCCTGCGTAAGGCCCTTAATCAGATGATGTTGATCGTCTTCTTTTTCGAGGATAACGCCGAGTTCTTCGGCGAGCGCCAGAAGCAAAGTACGCGGTTCCAGGTACGGGTTAGGGATGTAGGCGGATACGTAGGTGTCATCGAGTGTCGCCAGGAACTTGCGGCACAGCAACGTCTTACCGGTGCCGACCTCGCCCGTGATTTTGATGAATCCTTCGCCATCCTTTACCGCTACGAGAAGCGTGTTAAGCGCCTCCTGATGGCTTGTGCACGCGTAGGCGAAGCTCGTATCCGGCGTAATGCCGAACGGCAGTTCAGTTAATCCGAAATGAGCTTGGTACATTTAACGCCGGCGGTTACTTTAGTTGCGCCGGCGCTTCGGGGCGCCGCAGGTTCTGCATGCGATCGGTGACATCCTGCCCCTGTTGGCGCCAGGCGGCGTCGCCTTTTATCACCGTGGTTTTAATCAGGATTACAAGCTCGCTTTTGTTGAGCTGGCGATTGCGGCTGCCGAAAATGCTGCCCAGTATCGGCGATTCACTGGAACCCGGTAATCCCGAATTCGTATTGACCTGCTGCTGCTTCATCAGGCCGCCGATTGCGGCAATCGTGCCGTCCTGCACGCGGACTATGGTGTCGCTTTCGTTGACGTTGCTCGACGCCAGAGGCAGCGTGATGACCCCGAGCGTTCCCAGATTCAGCGTTTTCGTCTTGTCGGTCACCAGGCTTACGGACGGATGAATGTGCAGCGTAATCTGATCATCATCCGAAATCTGCGGCGTGACATCGAGCGCGATGCCCGAGAAAAACGGCGCGACAGTGATAGTCGGTGACACCGTGGTGGACGTGCCGCTCGCAGTGGTGGTCGTCGACACGCTGGTCACAAAGAATTCGTCAGTACCGACTTTTATTACGGCTTTCTGATTATTGAGGGTCGCGATACGCGGGCTGGAAAGCACATGCACCGTACCTTGCGATTCGAGAAAATTTAGTAGCGCGGCAAAGCTGCTGGTTTGAAAGGCAAGTCCAAAAACCGACGCTGGCGTAGTTGCGCCGGTAAGCAGCGCGCTGGTCGCCGAGCCGATCAAAGTGCCCACCGGAAACAATGGGTCAGGTGTTAGCGGATTGCTGCTAGCCGGATTAACCGCGAACGTAGACCCTGGCAGCAAGGCGCCGTCAGGGCCTCGCGCAGTAAACGATTGCATCACGCCATCCGTTCGCAGCACTGTGCCTGGCTGCACCAGCCCGGCGCCAAAGCGGCTGTTCGGACCGGTGTTAAACGCGCCCCAATTGATGCCGGTAGAAAACTGATCAGAAAGCGAAACCTCAATGATTTTTGCTTCCAGCATGACTTGTCGCTCGACGACCAGTGACATTACTTTTAAATATTTCTCGACAGAGCGTAGTTCCGCTGGCAGTGCTCGCACGAGAATTACGCCGCCGGTCGGATTTATCACCACGCTGCGGCCACCTCCGCTGCCAATAATTGAGGAGATGGAATCGCTGATCTCGCTCCAGAAATCATTATTGGATGTCGTGGTCACACGACTGCTCTCAATGGACTGTGCGGTGGTGCCCCCGGCGGCCCCGCCCACGGGCGCTGCGGCGGGCGTCGCAGCGGTGCCTCCCGGCACCTGGCCTTGAGCAGGCGCGCTGAAGGACGGCGTCTGGATCGAGCCGGACGTAACGCGCACGTCAGCGCGGCCGACGCGGCGGCTCGCCAGATAATTAACCTGAAACAGTTGCGTTTGCACTGTCACGGGCTGGATATAAATGCGCGTACCCTGAGTCTTATACTCATAGCCGTAAAGTTCGCGGAGCGCCTCCAGCGCCTCATTCAGAGTAACGTCCTTGAGATTGACTGAAACCGTTTCCTTAATGTCGGGATGCACCAGCATGCTGTAGCGCGTGCCCGAAACCAGCGCCATGAACACCTGGTTCGCCGGTGCGTTATTGACATTGAGGTCAAAGCGCGGCGCCACCAGCGCTGTCGTTTTAGGCATTTCAACCGTCAGGGGCGGCAGCAATGCCTGGCTGACGGCGTCGGGTTGAGCAGGTCGCGCGCGAATCGCGGTCGATTGCTTGAGCTCGGAATCGATCTGGTCCTGCACCACGTCTTTTCTGAACAATTTCGACTCGCACGCGGCGAGGCTCAGCGCCAGCAGACTTATCAGCAGAATATTTCTCATCCCTGTTTTCCTTGGGCGTTGGTCGTAGTCGGGCCACGACGCTTTTTAACCGGCTTGCCGGTGGCGGGCGAAGTGGCCGCTTCAATCCGTTTGATGCCTACGTCGGGATACATGCGCAACGTTTCCGTTCCGCTTGCCGAGCGCAAAGTCACTTCGTTTTCCGTGATGCCGATAACCGCGGCTTCACCGTACTTGCCGCCGAGTCTGACTGTTTCACCACCGATAATCGCAGAGCGCTCAGAGCGCGTAATCATTATGCTTTGTAATATCGGACTCGCCAGTGCGCCCGTTGCCGAATCGGCGGGCGCGAGGCCGGCAGGCGGACGAGTCGGGTCGTTCAATACCTGCGCCGCCGCCTCTACGCGCCATAGTGACGTTGTGATCGCCAGCATCAGCAACAAAACTGGCAGCGGCCTCATACCACCAGCCATGCCTTGTCGAGGCTTAACGTGTAAATCGTCACCGTAATCGTCAAGTTAGGATAGTCAGCGGCGCTCAGACTTGCGCGCGCCCAAAACATGCGCCATGGCAGTTTTTCCAGGCGCGCGAGGTATTCATACATATCGGCATAACTGCCCTGCAGCTTGATTTGCACGCCGTGTTTGAACACCCCGGCTTCAGTCGCAGCGGTTCTATCCCGCGGCTGGATCGCCACGGCAGATTTTTCGGCCTTATCGCGTTTCTCGACCAGTGGCGCTACCGGCAGGGTATTCATCGAGACCAGTTGTAGCCGCGGGTTGCGTGCGAGCACTTCCTGCAACACCGCTTGCATACTGTCGGCGCGTACCAGGCTGTGCTGCATGTCCTTTAACGATGCGTCGATTTCGCCGATCTGATGACGCACGCCGTCACGCCGGGCGAACACGGCGGCATCCGGAGCGGACAGTTGTTTTTCGAGACTCTGTGCAGTGGCCCGTAATTGCTGCACCTCGATTTGTTGTTGCACCATCCGGGCCGCGAGTGCGGTTTTGCGAGCGTTGAGCGGATCGATCACCAGCATATTCGCGAGAAAGCTCACGACCGCGATGACCGCGATAAAAATGAGCGCGCGCTCGCGCTGCGGCATTGCGTCGATCTTGCCGGCCTGGCGGCGCCACCATTGCTTCATCGCGCGGCCTCCTGACTAGCGGCTTTCGATGCAGCGAGCACTGCGGCGGCGCTGATCGTGCCAAGCAGCGGCGCTTCCGAGATCGGCGACTTCGCCTTGCCGGGCGTGTTATCCGGAATATCGAGCGTTGAAATCGTGAATTCCAGATAGCGCGATGGCTCCTGCTTGCGCTCTTTTGCGTCTTTTTGATTAGGCGCCGGCTCAGTGCGCCCCGGCGCGGCCTCCGCTTGCGGCTGATTGATTCGCAACGCGGCAAACTGCCGGCCCTGCAAGGATTTCTCCTGATTCAACTGTTTCAGATAGCTCGCAACAAGGTCTGCGTTCAACGTGCGTCCCTGTATTGCAAGCTCATTGCCTGCGATATCAAAACCCGTAAGCCACAGGCCACTGACATTCTGGCGCGAGAACGCGCGCATGTAA
>JANYCE010000010.1 GCA_025360445.1 Betaproteobacteria bacterium | reverse complement strand
ATAGCAATCATGGCCGCGCTCAATATCTCGCACGAATTTTTGTCAACGAAGCCCGGCACCTTTGACGTGTCTGAGTTCAAGCGTAGAATTACCGGCATCGAAACAACCCTGGATCAGGCACTCGCTGAACAGGAAAAATTGTTTTAGCCGGTTGCTGACTGGGCCGGCTGCAGGTTTCGCTTCTGCCGGTTAATTTTATCCGGCAATCAGCTATCCCCTGCGGTGTTCGTCAGGGCCTTTAAGTCTTTGAACCAATATTTGTTAACTGGTTGCGGACCATTGCGGTGCTGTTGTGCGCGTCCGACAGGAAGCGCCTGATGCGCCCGGAAAGCGGCCACTTGAGCCTTTGGTTCAAGATGCGGGCTCAACGGCATCTGCGGGGGACCCCTTAAAAAAATGCGGCCTGAATTTTGCAATTCGGGGCCGCATTTTTTTGGTCAGGGGGAATGGGCGATGAGTGATGGGTAAAAGCGTATTTGCCTTCTCTCATCACCCATTGCCCATCGCTCATTGCCGGTTTTGCTCACTCAAGCTTAATGCCGCCGGTCTTGACGACCTTGCTCCACTTGGCGATTTCAGTGCGAATATATGCCGCGAACTCGTCGGGGCGATTGCCCACCGCATCCGCGCCATCCGCAGCCAGCCGCGCTTTGACTTCGGGCAGCACCAGGATGCGCGCAATCTCAGTCTGCAATTTCGCGACGACCTCGCGCGGTGTGCCCGCCGGTGCGAGCAAGCCGTACCATTGAATCGCTTCATAGCCGGGCAACGTTTCGGCGATCGCGGGAATCTCGGGCAGGCCGGTCGCGCGCTTAGCACTCGTCACCCCAAGCGCGCGCAATTTACCGCCTTTTATTTGCGGCAGCGCCGTCAGCACATTGGGCATCGACAACTGCACCTGCCCCGCCACCAGATCAAGGGTCGCGGGGCCGGTCCCTTTATAGGGCACATGGGTCAGCGTGATGCCTGCGGTCAGGCGAAATAATTCCATCGATAAATGCGGCGATGTGCCGCTGCCCGCAGAACTGTAATTGAGCTCGCCGGGACGGGTCTTGGCGAGTGCGATGAGTTCGCGCACGGACTTCGGCGGCAGTGTCGGATGCACGACAAGAATGTTCGGCAGCGATGCGCCCAGTGTTACGGGCGCGAAGTCGCGCAAAGTGTCATAAGGCGGTTTTGCGTATAGCACTTCATTGATGACAATCGCGCTGGCCGCCATTAACAGCGTGTAGCCGTCGGGCGCCGAACGCGCGACCGCTTCGATGCCAATGACCTGGCCCGCGCCCGGCCTGTTTTCGACGATGAACTGCTGGCCGAGGCTTTCCGACATTTTCTGCGCAAGCACGCGCGCCAATATGTCGGTCCCGCCGCCCGGTGAGGACGGCACGACGATGCGCACGACTTTCGCCGGGTACACGGCGGCCGTTTGTGCTGCGGCATCGCTTGCGAAGATCACGAGTGAAACCACCAGTGCGCTCGCCGGCAACTTTCGTATCGTTATGATTGTTTTACTCCTGGCCATAGGGTCACGATTCACCAAGCAGAGTGCGCGCCGTCCGGCTGCAAATCGCGTCGCGTTCGTCGGCCGTCAGACCAGGCGTTGCATCGAGCGCCGCCAGCGGCTCGTCGTAGCCCATGTTAAAGGGATTGTCGGTGCCGATCACGATGCGGTCGGCGCCGACCCTGTTTATTAAATGGCGCGTCGACTGCGGATCGTGGGTCAGCGCATCGAAATAAAAGCGCTTCAACATCTCGCGCGGTGAACTCGCCGTTTTTGCACTCGCTGCAGGGCGATGCCGGTGCCCCCGCTCAAAGCGTCCAATCTGGTACGGGACAAAGCCGCCGCCATGCGCGAGCACGATGCGCAGTGTCTTTAGATCGTCAAGCGCGCCGCTGAACATCAGGTTCGCCACCATTAGCGTTGTGTCGAGCGGATAACCCACCGTGTTGAAAAGCTCGTAATCGTCCATGCCGCCCTTGGCCGCGCAAGAATAAGGATGCGCAAAAATGAAACAGCCGAGTTGCTCGATTGTTTTGAGCAGCGGGCGAAATTTCGATTCGGCGAGCTGCGCGCCTTCGACCGAAGTACCGAGCTCGACCGCCTTGAATCCGTGCTCCTTGACCGCGCGCTCGAGTTCGACGATCGCCGCATCGACATCCTGCATCGGCAGTGTCGCCATGCCGCGCAGGCGCGCCGGATATTTCCCGACCATTTGCGCGATGCCGTCATTGCTGAGCTGCGCCGCTGCCAGTCCGGCTTCAGCGCTCAACGCGTAAAAATAGATCGGCGGCGCAACTGACAGCACGGAGATCTCAATTCCCATGCGGTCCATTGCGGCGAGCTTGGCGTCAATATCATAAAACTCGCGCTCCATTTCGCTCAACTTGCCGCGCCGCTCAAAGTGCAAGTTGCCGTCGCGCGCCTCTATCTTCATACCGAACCGCGCGGGATCCGCGCGCATCGCATCGATGATGGTGGGCGGAATAACGTGACTATGCAGATCGACGGCGTTCATGATGATTCTGTCTCCTCGGTCATTGACCGCAACGCTAGTCGGCCTTGATACCGGCGGCTTTGATCACTTTTGCCCACTTGGCGGTCTCCTCCCGCAATATCGCGCCGAATGCCAGGGGCGAATTGCCGACTGGCTCGGCGCCCTCGGTGCTCAGTGCAATGCGCAGCTCCGGGCTGTGCATTGCCTTCGCAGCCTCGGTATTAAGCCGCGCGATGATTCCGGCGGGCGTCCTGGAGGGCGCCAGCATGCCGTTCCACGGTGCGTGGTCATAGCCTGGCACGCCTGACTCGGTGATGGTGGGGACTTCGGGAATCGCGGGCGACCGTTGCGAAGTCGTCACCGCAATCGCGCGCAGCTTGCCCGAGCGAACGTGCGGCAGTACCGACGGAATGGTCGCGAAGTTGAGCTGGACCTGACCGCCGATCAACGCGGTCACGGCCTGGCCGCCGCCTTTAAACGGGATGTGCACCATCGTGACACCCGTCATGTATTTAAACAGCTCAGCCGATAAATGCGTGCCCGTTCCTGTACCGCTCGAGCCGTAATTGAGCCGGTCTGGCTGCGCTTTGGCCAGCACAATTAAATCGGCGACGGTTTTTACCGGCAGCGCCGGATGCACGGTCAGCAGGTTGGGAAATGCCGAGAGTTGCGTGATCGGCGTCAGATCGCGCAGCGGATTAAATGACAGGTTCGGATGCAGGCTCGGATTAATCGTAATCGACGAAGCGACTACCAGCAGCGTGTAACCATCGGGCGTCGCTTTGGCCACGAGTTCGGTGCCGATGATGCTGCCGGCGCCCGGCCGGTTTTCGACGATCACCGGCTGGCGCAGCGCTTCAGAGAGTTTTTGCGCAACCAGCCGTGCGACCAGATCGGTCGATGCGCCCGGCGGTTGCGGCACCACGACACGAATCGGTTTGTGCGGAAAATCGCCCGGCGCGATGGCCGCACTGGCGATGCCCGCGAATACCGTATTCGCTGCAACGAAAAAACATAAGTCCGCGATTTGCATATATGTGTTCGCCACGCCGTTATTTAGGCCGCAGCAGCGCATGCAACTGCCGCATGTCCGTCATATCTTCAAGCTTCCAGATCGCATCGATAAGTCGCTTGGCGCCGGGTGCGCCAAGCGCCGGCGCCAGCAGACCGCGCGCCTTGCCCGCCACGTCGTCCCTCGACATCGGATTCGTCGCACTGCCGCGCACCGCGGTGGTGTGATGCCGCAGCTTCTCCCCTTTGCGCGTCGTGATTTCAACGATCGCCTGGGTCGTTTTCGTTTTGCCGAGCGCCGCACTGCCCTTGAGTTCGATGCTGCGCCGTAATTTTAATATCGCCGGATCGCGCACGCGTTTGGCATCGTGCGACGATGCGAACGTGATGTCGCCGTCGATCAGCATGAGCGCGGTCAAGTGCTCGATGTTGATATCGGCCATGCGGCGGCCGCTGACCGTGCGCGCACCCTGGTCGTCGAGCGTGATGACAACGTGCGCCACGTCTTTGGCATGACCTTATGCAGCGCCATCAGATTGGACAGCGCATCGAGCGGCGCCTGAATCGGATAGCCAACCGGCCAGCGCTTGATCGCGGTCTGCATGATGTCGAATTCACGGCCGAGACCGTTAACGAGCAGCTCGGGCCGCGCATAGCGCGCGTGCGCATGAAAAAATCCGCGGTCTCCGGCGAATACATCTTCAACCCCCGTGAAGCCGCACGCCACCATCGTCGCCGCGGTCACGCCATTGCGCGCGGGCATGCCGCCGAAGTCGAACGCTTTTTCGACATGCTCGACATCGCGCGCCCAGCATGACAACCCCGAGGCCTGCTGTGCTGCGTACGACAACAGGTAGCGCGCCTGCCCGCTGTTGATGCCGGCCAGAGCCCCTGCGGCCGCCGCGGCGCCGAATGTACCGCCGTAGCTATGCGTTGAATGGCCGGCGCTGCGGAAGCGCTCGATGCCGAGCGCTTTAGACATGCGCGCGCAGACGTCGTAGCCAAGAACGAC
>JANYCE010000080.1 GCA_025360445.1 Betaproteobacteria bacterium | reverse complement strand
AAATTCGTGAAAGTACCGGTGCAGGCGCTGTTGTCGGATGAGTACGCCGCTCGTCAGCGCGCACGCATCGATCTCAAGCGCGCATTCGGCCAAATACCCGCCGGCGGCAATCCGGAAAACAAGCCGGCGACTGCCGGAAGTCAGGAGCCGGTGTACGCGGCGGCTCGCGGCGAAGTCGGTACCGCGCCGGACACGATCTATGCTGGTGTGATGGACAAATACGGTAATGCCTACTCGGCCACGCTGTCGGACACGACGTACGATGCGCCGGTAATCCCGGGCACGGGCCTCGTGTTTTCCTCGCGCGGCCAACAATCACGACTGACGGCCGGTCATCCGGCGCAAGTCGCACCGGGCAAGCGTCCGCGCCTGACGCCGAGTCCTGCGCTCGCAATGAAGGACGGCAAACCATTCATGTGTTTCGGCACGCCGGGTGGCGACGTGCAGTCGCAATCGATGCTGCAGGTGTTTTTAAACGTCACTCAGTTCGGCATGCAGGTGCAGCAGGCCGTCGAAGCGCAGCGCTTTGCGAGCGCGAATTTTCCGAACTCATTCGCGCCTCACGATTATTTTCCCGGCCGGCTGTGCATCGAAGAGGACATGCCCAATGGCGTGATCGATGAGATGAAGAAGCGCGGCCACGACGTGCAAGTGCTGCCTCGTCTACCCGCGCAGACTGGTGCGGTCTGTGCGGTGATGCGGGATCCGCAAACCGGCATGAAGCACGCCGGCGCCGACCCGCGGCGTGAAGCTTACGCGCTTGCTTGGTAGCTGCGGCGGCGGGAGCGGGAGCGGCTCCCAGCTAATCATCACGCAAATACGGGAATGGTGCACGATGCATACCCGCGGATCGCAGCGCCATGTCCAACTCTGTTCGCGCTGATGGGGCAACCGGGTATACAAACGCTATTCGCCGAAGCGACAGCCGCGTTAATAACCGCGCGTTCGATCACAAATCGATCATGGCCTGCACCGTGCGCGAGCGGAATTCACGCTGGTGCAATACGTAGACCACACCGGTCGTGACCGCGATCATTAGCACCGGGTGCAAAAACCACGACATCGCGGCTACGCCGAAATAGTATGCGCGCAGCCCGTTGTTAAAATTGCCATTGGCAAACTTGACGATCAGCGTGATGCGGTCGATGTGCGTCGCATACACTTCCGCGTCAGCCGGCGGCTTCTTGGTCGCGCCGACCAGGATGGAACACAAACCGAACTGGCGGATGGACCACGAAAACTTGAAAAATGCGTAAACGAAAATCAGCACCAGCAGCAGGATTTTGAGCTCCCACACGCGCTCCGACACCTGCTGCGCAAACGGCAGTTCGGCGAGCACGCCCGCGGCTTTCTCGGCATAACCCATCAGCGCCACCAGCGCGCCCAGGATCAGCATCGTGGTCGAGGCGAAAAACTGCGAGCTGCGCGTGAGGTTGCGCACCACGTTGACGTCGAGCATGCGGTTGTCGCGCTCGACCATGCGCGCGATCCAGTCGCGCACAAAACGATCGGTCTGGCGGCGCAGCGCAGGGCGCAGCGTAGAGCGGTAATCCGCGTACCAAACGTAAAAAATCCATGCCGTGGCGAACCACAGCAGCGCCAGCATGTCGACCCATGGCAACGGCAGGCGGCCAAGAAAGATATTGAGCGTCATGCGAACAACGTCAGCACGCCCGTGTAGCCATATAAACGGTTATGTGAAATCTCGCCGTTGCAGAAAAATCCGACCAATGGAAAATCGCCGAACGCGTCTTTAATCATTTTTAATTCTTCCGACTCACGGCCGAACAGACTGGCGCCGCGGCCGAGGCACGAATAATAAACGCCGCCTCGCGGCTGTGTGTAGAGGCCCTGCTTCATGCTGTCGAGCATGCGCGTCATATCCTCGGTCGCGGCCTTGGTGTCGCGGCGGCAGAACATAATCGGGCTTCCGTTTTCGACGAGGTCGCCGATGGCGACGATGCCGCGCGCCGGATCGATGCCGACGAGGTTGCGCACCAGATAGTCGCCGGTGTCCGTGCCGGTAATCGGCAGTCCCGCGAAAATCACGCCGCCGAGACGGTTAAGATCGCGCGCAAGCCGTTCGCCTACGTCTTCTTTCAGCACGTCGAGCGCGGGGCGTCCGTCAATCTTGACGATGATATTGCGTTGCGCCTGCGTGATGACGCGCTGGGGGCCGATCGGCGAACAACCCTGCGTGAGGCGCGTTGCAACGGTGACATCGTCGGCAAACATCACGCCGGAAATTCCGCCCTCAGTGAGTTTGTCGGCAATTTGCAGATTTTGCTGACGCGAACTGGTAAGTCCGCCGACTACAAACCCGCTGTCGAGTTTGGCCGCGAGGCCTTTAATCAATTCAGGCACTTCGTTATTTCGCGGATCGGCGTGAACAATTGCGAAATTGGCTGGCCGGTCGCCGCACGTGAAGCGTTTAATCTCAAGGTCGTCGGCCGAGCGCACGCCCGAAAAGACCTTGAAGGCGCCGGGAGAAAATTCGCCGAGCATAACTGCCATCGCCGGTTCATCGAGGTACTCGTGCCCGTTCACGCAGATACCGATGCCGACGGTGCCGACCCAGTGCGGGCAGCCGGTGCGCTGGCGGAAAAACTCGAGGATAGCGGCAACGTGTGTCGTCAAAACGTCGGTTACGTATAAAAAACCTAAACTCGCCGGCGGTCCGCTTAATTGAGCGAGACAGTCTTCCGCTGCGGATTGCCAAGCCGGGGCGGAAGCATGCGCGGAGCGGAATACGGGAGTCATGCGACATTATCGCCGCTGCGGTTGCAGCCGCACCAGCCTTGTTACAGGAATTTGCGATCGATCTCGTCAGCGCAAACGTCGGTGGCGGCCCGCGGCGTTACGAGAGTCGGTGCATTCGCGGCTAATGGAAAAACTGTCCGTCCTTGCCGAGCACCGTCAGGTCCACAAAGGTAGTGCCACTCCTGTCGTCAGGCCCATAAGTCACGGAAATGCCGCCGAGATCAACGCGCGCCATCGACTCCAAACCTTTGATCAGTTTCTCGCGCGTCGGTTGCGGACCGGCGCGGCGCAATCCTTCAACGAGTACTTTGGCGGCGATGAAACCTTCGATTCCGGCGTAAGAAGGCGTCATATCACGGCCTTTGATCGCCTTCAAGAATTCGCTCGCGATCGGGGTCGTTACGGCGAACGGATAAGGTGAAACCTGGCTGATGATGACGCCGTTAACATTTTGTCCCAGAGCCTTCACGAAAGAATTTGCGCTCAGGTTCGACAGCGTAAAAAACATCGGGCTCCGGTCTTGCGCCTTCATCTGGGCAATGAAAGCAGGCCCGGAATCTACTGCAGCGGCGATGACGACGGCCTGCGGATTATCGGCAGCGATGTGCTTGACCGCCGGTTCCACCTTCACCGTACCGCGCTCGTAGCTCGCGACGCTTGAGGGCGCCATCTTTTTATCCTGCATGGCCTTCTGCACCCCGGCCAGCACATCTTTGCCAAATGCGCCGTCATCATGCATGACGGCGATTTTGGTGATATTCAGCGACACCAGATGATCCACGATCGCGGTGGTCTCTGAATGGTAACTTGCGCGGACCGGGAACAGATACCTGCGCGGCGGCGAGTACATCGACTGCGCGCCAGTGGACGGGGCAATCAACGGCACCTTGAATTTAGCCAAGACCGGGTAGACAGCTTCGGTGTTGGGGGTGCCGCGAAACAAGAACAGCGCAAAAACTTTTTTATCTTCGATCAGCTGGCGGGCCACTTCAGCAGTTTTTTTGGCGTCGAATCCATCATCCACCGACTCGAGCACGATCTTTCTGCCATGCACCCCTCCGGTTGCATTCACGGCGTCGAGGTACGCAATCGCGCCGGCTTTCTGCTCTTTAACGGCCCCCGACACCGGGCCGGTGAAGCCGGCCGCCTGGCCAATCAGGATGCGGTCCTTGCTGATGCCATCTTCGGCCTGCGCCGCACTGATCATGAACGGGACGGCGGCAATCAGCCGGAACCAGATCGAACCGCGAGCTTTGACCATAATCGCCTCCCCGTTACGAATTTATATGATTTCCGCGCTGGGCCCGCCCGGCGTCTTGAGATCATTGTAGCAAGTTTGCTCTTCGAGCATTACTTGAAGAACAAAATCTATCAAAATGATAAATTTGCGCTTTCGGGGTCTTTCAGACTAGACTTTGGAGTCCCACGGGAGGCCGGGGAAGCCTGCAAAATTCCGCCAGCCGGCGTTGCGAGGCTTGGCAAATATGAACGCACAGCGCTGGTCGCAACCACAAAAGGGACGACGCCTATGACTACCGGAATCAAGGTACTAGTCATCGACGACAGCAATACGATCCGACGCAGCGCCGAGGCTTTCCTACGGCAGGCCGGTTTCAATGTCGTGCTCGCGGAAGACGGCTTCGATGCATTGTCTAAAATTAGCGACCATCACCCGGAAGTCATCTTTGTCGACATCATGATGCCGCGGCTGGATGGGTACCAGACCTGTGCGCTGATCAAGCAAAACCCGACGTTTAAAACCACACCCGTCATCATGCTGTCGAGCAAAGACGGCATCTTCGACCGTGCGCGCGGAAAGTTGGCCGGTTCCGATCAATACTTAACCAAGCCGTTTACCAAAGAGGCTTTGGTCGAGGCGGTTCACAGGCATGTTTTACGCGCCACGCTTTGAACCAAACAGGCCCGAGGAACACTTATGATTAAAAATGTTTTGATCGTCGAGGATTCGCCGACCGACAGCAAGGTGTTGTGCGACATCCTCACCAAGAACGGCTTCGGCGTCGTTGCGGTGGGCAGCGCCGAAGAAGCGCTGGCCAGAGTCAAAAACATCAAACCCGACTTGATTTTGATGGACGTCGTGTTGCCGGGGCAGAACGGTTTTCAGGCCACGCGCACGCTCGCCCGCGACGATGCGACCAAAGACTTGCCGATCATCATCTGCTCGTCCAAAGGACAGGCCACCGACAAAGTCTGGGGATTGCGGCAGGGCGCCAGGAATTATCTCGTCAAGCCGGTGAAACAAACGGAGCTGCTCGCCATGATTGCGGCGCTCGGCTAGGCGCTCGTGTCCGAACCGATATCTTTACGCGACTATCAACGCGGCCTGTCGGCACAGCTGGCAGATCTGCAGACTCCACGCCCCGTATCTAAGCTTGGCATTGTTGCCGGTGACCGCCATTGGCTGATTGATCTGCTCGACACAGGAGAAGTCATTCCGGTGCCGGCTATCGCCGCCGTGCCGTTGACCCGTACATGGTACGCAGGCGTGGCCAACGTCAGGGGCAACCTCTACAGCGTAATCGACTTTTCGGCGTTCCTCGGCGGCGCACCCACGGTGCTGCGTGATAGCTCGCGCTTGATACTTATTAGCGAGAAGCACCGCGTGAGCTGTGCACTTCTGATCGACGCCGTCGCCGGCTTACGTAATCCCCGGCTATTCGTGCGCACGACCGACCCGGTGGATGGCGAGCCATGGGTCGAGGGCTATTTCACCGACCACGATAAGAAGCGATGGAGCGAGCTTGCTGTAGGACAGCTAATTCAGCACCCCGATTTTATGGACATAGGGGCGCGCTCCTGATGAGGGTTGAACCGCTACAGCCGGGCTGCGCGCAGAACGCTGTAACACCCGCCCGCGCATCGTTGCAACAGATGACGAACTGAGGAGAACGTATGGCTTTTCAACTTTCTGCACTGCAGTTTCCCTGGCTTGGGCGACGCACAACGGCTTCTGATAGCGATGCAGCAGCGAGACCTGCCACCGGCAGCAGTGCGCTCGCAACGCTCACCAGAATACCGGTCGGCGCTCAACTGAGCATATTGATCGGTCTGCTCGCGGGCTGCCTGATTGTCGATGCGGTGCTCGTGCACCTCGAAACCCGGCAGTCTTTGGAGGCGACCACCTATATCGCGCGCGCAGGCAAACTCAGAACGTTGTCGCAACGACTCGCCAAGGCCGCACTACAGGCAACTTTCGGCAACGTCGCAGCCCTCACGCAGCTGCGTGAAAGCCGCGACGAGTTTTCAGAAATCGTAAAGCTCCTGACTGAAGGAGGCCCCGCCGGCAACATCAATCTGCCCCCGACGTCGCCCTTCGCGCGCGACGCCCTCGATAAACTCGTGCTCGAGTGGAATAAAACCGAGAAGAACGCGAGCATCGTCGTGAACGAGCAGAAAACCCTGCTCGGTCTGGGCGCCGCTGTGCGCAATATAAACGGGCGCAATTCGACGCTGTCCGATCTGGCGGAAGAAGTTGCGGCGCTGACCGCTTCGTCAGCCCCCTCTACGCGGCATTCCATCGTCGCGGGTGAACTCATGGTGCTGACTCAGCGCATCGCTAAAAATGCCAACATCATGCTGGGCGGCGACACGATCGATCCCGAGGTGGCTTTTCTTTTGAGTAAAGATACCAACACTTTCCGCAACAATCTGCAAAGCCTGATCAACGGCAAAGAAAGCACGCGGATTGCGCCGGTGTCGAATCCCGAAGCGAAAGCCAAATTGGCCGAGCTCGAAACGGCGTTTAAAGAATATCTGCACAGCATTACGGAAATTCTCGGCAACTCGCAGGCGCAGGTAAAAGCCAAACAGGCGGCGCGCGACGTGTTCCTCGCCAGCGACGCGCTGCTCGCCGCGTCAGACGTTTTGGTCGCGCGATATGAGGAGGAGCAGCAACAACGCTCGAGCCTAGTTTGGCTTGGTATTGTCTCGCTGCTGGCAGTCGTCGTCGTTGCGCTGGCGATCGCAGTGTACGTTGCCGAGAGCCGCCGGCGTGTCGCCGCCAGCGAACGTGAGAATGTAGCGACGCAAGAGGCGATCCTGCGTCTACTAAACGAAATCAGCGAACTCGCTGAAGGCAACCTGACCGCGCGCGCGGCAGTGACCGAAGACATCACCGGCGCCATCGCGGACTCGATCAATGCCACGATCGATGAACTGCGGCGTCTGGTCTCCGGCATTACGACCGCCGCCAATCAGGTCACGACTGCCACCGGCGAAGCGCAAAAGGTTACCGGCCAGTTGCTGCAGGCTGCGCAGAAGCAGTCAGGTGAAATTCGCGACGCCAGCAAAGCGGTGGCACGCATCACAGAGTCCATCAATCAAGTATCCGCCAACGCCGCGGAGTCGGCGCGCGTGGCGGAAAACTCGCTTGCGGCCGCGGGCAAAGGCGCGCTCGCTGTTCAAAATGCAATCCAGGGCATGAACGACATTCGCGAACAAATTCAGGAAACCTCGAAACGAATTAAACGGCTCGGCGAGAGTTCGCAGGAAATTGGCGAAATCGTCCAGCTTATTTCGGACATTACTGAGCAAACCAATGTGCTCGCGCTGAATGCGGCGATCCAGGCGGCGTCGGCCGGCGAAGCGGGACGCGGCTTCACGGTAGTCGCAGAGGAAGTGCAACGTCTCGCGGAACGCTCCGCTGAAGCGACCAAGCATATCAGCGCAATTGTCAGGAGCATTCAATCCGATACTCAGGAAACAGCCGTTGCGATGGAGCGTAGCACCCAGGGTGTAGTCGAGGGCGCCAGAATCGCCGACTCCGCCGGCAAAGCGCTGCAGGAAATCGGCTCGGTATCCCGCCAGTTGGCGACGTTGATAGCCTCCATATCCACCGCCACTACATCGCAAGCCGAGGCTGCCGCACAAGTCGTGGCGCGTATGCAGGACATTCTTGGCATCACTAACCTCACAACCGAAGGCACCAGCAAAACCGCCGCGTCGACGCAGCAACTGGCGGCGCTTGCGCAGGAACTCAAGCTTTCGGTGGCTGGCTTCAAGTTGGCATAACACGCCATGGCGACGCGATCCGACGTGACAATAGACCTGTTGTCATGGGTTAAGGCCGAGATCGACCACGCATTCAAACTGGTGCGCGAGCGAACGGCCACCTTCCTCGCGCAAAGCGACAACCCCAGTGTCTTGCGCGAGTGTCCGGCCGAACTGCACCAGGTGCATGGCGCGCTGGTCATGGTCGGGCTAGAGGGTGCCGCCCAGGTCTGCGCCGTGATGGAAGGCGCCTACCTCGCGATGCTCGACGGAGGCCGGCCGACCAAATCGACTGTCTCGACAATTGACCGCGGCGTCTATGCGTTAAGTCAGTTTCTGGATGATCTCGCCAAAGGCGAGCCGAACGCACCCTTGAAGTTGTTCTCGCTGTACCGCGACCTTTCGCAACTTCAGGCAGGTGCGCCGGTCACCGAACTGGATTTATTTTTTCCCGACCTGTCAATTCGCACACCCGCGCATGCCGACATTGCGCTCGCACCGGTCGATCCCGCCAGATATCTGCGCTCGCAGCGCGCGCATTTCCAGCGTGGAATGGTAGCGTGGCTACGCAATGCAGACGGTGAACGCGGGCTGCGGGAAATGCAAATTGCGGTCGACGGGATCGATCGCATTGCGGAGCAGCTGAAATCGCCGCGCGGACTATGGTGGGTCGCGATCGGCTTTTTCGACGCAATGATTTTAAGCAATAACGCGATTTGGCTTGCTGACGCAAAGCGAATGTGTCTGCGTTTCGACAGATTTTTGCGTGACCTCAGCAATGATGCCGAGGCACGCGACGCCGTGCTCTACAGGCAAATGCTTTATCTCGTAGCGACCTGCGATGTGTCGACGCGACGGATCGGGGAAATAAAACTTTTGTTCCGGCTTGACAGTCAGTTCCCGGAGCCGGTCGTACCCGGACTCATGGAATACGACCTGGAAAGCCTGCAACCCGCGCTCGATGACATGCGCGCACGTCTTGACGTCGCGAAAAGCGCGTGGGTGCAATACACAGCGGGCGAAGCGAAGGGCCTGCTCCTGTTGCGCGACGTGGCGAAAAATCTGCATGAAAAAGCCAGCGAACTCGGCAACCACCATCTCGTGCGGCTGCTTGAGGTCGTTGTTTTCGTAGCCACCCGCCTGCCGGAAAAATATCCCCGGCAGCAATACATGATCGTCGAGATGGTCGCGATGGCGCTCATGCTCGAACATATTCTCGATACTTTCACCACGCCGCTCATCGATCTCGACCAGCAGGTGACGATCATGGCCGGCTGGTTGCTGGACGCCGCGCGAGGCAAATCCCGGCGCGGCGAACCGCCGCGCGGTCTGCGCTCCGATCTTACGCAACAAATCAGCGATATTCAGTTGCGCGCGCAGATTGCGAAGGAAATCGCGGTCAATCTGCAGCGCATCGAGCAGGCTTTGGAACTGATGGTGCGCGAGCCGGGCAAGCGTGCGAGCCTGGGCCAGATGCCGGGACTGATCAAACAGATTCATGGCGCCCTCGTCATGCTGTGTTTCGAGCGCGCCGACACTTTGCTCTCGGTGTGCAGCCGGCTCATCGTCGATTGCGTGAGCGCTGGCTCGAATAACGCAACGGGTGACATGGACCGCGTTGCTGAAGGTTTGAGCAGCCTGCAACTTTATCTTGAGCCGATGCTGCGGGGCCGGCCGCCGGCCGAACAGTTCATCGATGCTTTTCTTGACGGCGGTCGAATTGGAGACGTGCAGCTTGCGCGAGAAACGCCGGGAGCGCTTGAGACACTCGCGGTTGCCGCGGTTACCGCGCCTCAGCCCCCCGCTCAAAAAAGCTTAACGCCCGCCGCCGTTGAAGCACTTGCCGTCGCCGTTGCATTTGATTCCGCTCCGCGCGAACCCGAAATCAGGCCGCCGCTTACTATCGATGAACCGATTTCGGTTGTTAACCGCCGCACCTCCAAAGAATTACTGGGCGTATTCCTTGACGAGGCCAAGCTGGTATTGGGTGAGATCGATGCAACGTTACCGGCCTGTCGCGAACAACCAAACGACCTAAAGTCGCTGGTTGTAGTCCGCCGCGCTTTCCATACGCTGAAAGGCAGTGGCCGGATGGTCGGCGTCAACGAACTGGCCGAAATCGCATGGGAACTTGAGCAATTGTTGAATCAGGCGCTCGAACGCGATGTGCCGGTGACGGCCGGGCTCCTCGATTTGATCGAACGCGCGCACAAATCGTTTTCTTCATGGATCGCCGAACTCGCAGCGCACGCGCGCGCCGACGTACATGGGGAGGCATTAATCGCTCGCGCGCGCGAACTTAAAGCGACTATGCAGCAGGCAGCTCCGGTGCCCGACTTCACAACGGGCGCGCAGGAACTATCGGGCACAAGCACGGCGACGAGTCGCGTACTGACCGCGGGCCCACCGCCGTCAGCCAGGTCTGCGCCTGTGCTGGTACCCGTGGAAATCCTGCTGTCCGGGAACGCGAACCCAAACGTATCGGCGGCCGTGCCATTCGCCGTCACCGAGCCGCCGCCGGCAGAAATTGCCATTGGCGACCTCACTATCGCGCAGGGTCTCTATGACATTTATCTTCAAGAGGCCAATGAGCATCTTGCGACGCTCGATACTCAATTTCACGCATGGCGTGAACGCGGGCCGTCGCCGCTCGCGCGTGAATTCATGCGTGCCGCGCACACACTGGCGAGCATATCGCGTTCAACCGGCTTTGCCGATATTGCCGTGCTCGCAGAGGCGGTCGAAAACTGGCTGCCTTATGCGCCGCGCGTTACCGAGCCCGCACAAAGCGAACTGATTAAGGCGAGCCTCGCGCGGCTCAGCGAGATGATCGCAGCCGTTGCGCGCAGACAGGCCCCGCAACCTGCTCCTGCTGAAGTGGAGGCGCTGTCCACCCTGAGCGCTGAACTTGCGGCAGCGCCCGCGCAGATGGACGACTATGCGCGCTCCGGCATGCAGTCGGAGGCGCACGTGATCGGCAGTGCGATCGCATCGGCGCGGCGACGCGAGCAACGAATCGTGCAGGACGACATCGACAAGCAACTGTTGCCGGTTTTCCTCGAGGAAGCTGCGACGCTGCTGCCGGTGATCAGTGCTGACTTACGCGCCTGGAAAGCGGCGCCTGCCGCTTTCGAATTCTGTCACGCGCTGCAGCGCTCTTTGCACACGTTGAAAGGCAGTGCCCGCATGGTGGGCGCAATGCGGCTGGGCGAGCTCACGCATCTTTTGGAGACGCGGGTTCAGGTTGCGTTAAAAGCCGAAGCGATAGTGCCTTTGGTGTTTGAAGAGTTCGAAGTGGAATTGGATCGCTTATCTACTGGCGTCGACCGCCTGCTGATCCCGGTTGAAGAGCCTGCAGGCGCGCCGGCCGCGGCAAAGGCCGCCATCGAGCCCGCGCCGGAGGCTCAGCCAGGCGGCCCGGTCGCGATGCTGCGCGTGCAAGCCGCCACGCTTGACCGGATGGTCAACGAATCAGGCGAAATCACGATTGCGCGCTCACGCATGGAAGGTGAGCTGCGCATCATCAAGCAATCGATGCGCGAGCTCGGCGACAGCGTATTGCGGTTGCGTTCGCAACTGCGCGAGGTCGAACTGCAGGCTGATAGCCAGTTGCAATCTCGCGCATCTGACAGCGGCGAGCAAAACCCCGCGTTCGATCCGTTGGAGTTCGATCGTTACACGCGTCTGCAGGAGTTGACGCGCATGATGGCTGAAAGTCTGCATGACGTGACCGCGGTCCAGCAAAGTTTGTTAAAAAACATCGGTGAAGCCGATGCCGCTGTCGTGCAGCAGGCGCGCATAAGCCGCGATCTGCAGCAGGAATTGATGCGCCTGCGCACCTTGCCATTCTCAACACTGAGCGAACGCCTGTACCGGATTCTTCGGCAGTGCGCGCGCGAACTCGACAAGAAAGCCAATCTCGACATCGAGGGCGGTCAGATTGAACTCGACCGCAGCGTGCTCGAAAAAATCGCCGCGCCGCTCGAACATTTGCTGCGCAACGCGATCGCGCACGGGCTCGAAACTCCGGCTGCCCGTGCGGCCGCCGGCAAGCCCGAAATCGGCCAGATGAAAATTACGCTGCGTCAGGAAGGCAACGAGATCGCGCTGCTTTTCAGCGATGACGGCGCCGGCATCGATCTCGTGAAATTGCGCGCGAAGGCTATTGAGGCCGGCGTTCTAAGCGGCAACGAAACCATCGCGGATTCGGATGCTCTTAGATTCATTTTTGCTTCAGGCGTGTCTACCACCGATGCGATAACGGAGATCGCCGGACGGGGCGTCGGCCTCGATGTCGTACGCAATGAAATTGCGAGCATCGGCGGACGCGTCGAGGTGGTGACCATGCCCGGCAAAGAAACCACGTTCACCCTGTTCCTGCCGCTGACGCTCGCCGTGACACAGGCACTGCTCGTGCGCGGCGGGACGTCTACCTATGCGATTGCGTCCAGCATGGTCGAGCGCGTGTTAAAGATCCGGGCGGACGTGCTGGCGAGCCACTACGAACGGGGCGCGGTGACGGTGGGTGACACGAGTTACCCATTGCACTACCTCGGGCGCCTGCTCGGCGAAGCGGCCGCCCCATCGCCAGCTGCCGCCCAGAGTTCGGTGCTGCTTCTGCGCAGCGGCCTGCAACGAATCGCCTTGCATGTTGACGAATACCTCAAAAATCAGGAGATCGTCGTCAAGCATATCGGCCCGCAGATCGCGCGCCTCGTCGGCATCGCAGGCGCAACGGTACTCGGTGATGGCAGCATCATCATGATCATTAACCCCGTGCTGCTATCCAAACGCGGTGGCCAGAAGCTGATTGCGCCGGCACCGCGCGCACCGGAACCGGCCGTCGCGCCGGCGGTGATGGTGGTCGACGATTCGCTAACGGTGCGCAGCATTACGAGTTCCTTACTCGAGCGCGAGGGCTATCGGGTGACGACAGCGAAGGACGGCGTAGACGCGCTTGAAAAACTAAAGGATATGCTGCCTCAGGTCATGCTGCTCGACATAGAAATGCCGCGGATGGACGGGTTTGAACTTGCGAATAAATTGCGCGCCGATCCGCGCACGCGCGGCATTGCGATAATCATGATCACTTCGCGCACTGCTGCAAAACACCGCCGGCAGGCGATCCAGATTGGTGTAGATGGATTTCTAGGCAAGCCCTATCAGGAAGCCGAACTCCTCCTGCAAATCAAAGCGCTGCTCGCGCGTCCTATCCCTGCGGTCACCCTCGCGCAAGCCGAGGCGTCGTAGCGACGCGCAATCCCGCGTTAAACGCATAGTCGTCGGTGACATCATTATGTTTACTGTGTATGTTTACAGCGCAATTTAAACGCAGCGTTATAAACAGTGGGCGGTGAAATGACGATAGTACCCAATCAAAGGCCTGCATGAATCTAGACCGTGTCGGTGCGGGGCACGACGTGCCCAACGAGTTCAACGTCATCATTGAAATCCCGATGAATGCCGACCCCATCAAGTATGAAATCGACAAGGAAACCGGCGCGCTTTTCGTCGACCGCTTCATGTCCACCGCCATGCACTACCCGTGCAACTACGGGTATATCCCGCACACCCTGTCGGGCGACGGCGATCCGGTCGACGTACTGGTATTAAGCCCGGTGCCGCTCATCAGCGGCGTGGTGGTGCGTTGCCGCCCCGTCGGTATGCTGAAAATGACTGACGAGGCCGGCGGCGACGAGAAACTGCTTGCGGTGCCGATCGACAAACTGTGCAACGTCTATCTCAAGATTCAAACGCCGGACGATTTGCCGTCACCGGCGCTCGATCAAATCCGCCACTTTTTCGAGCACTATAAAGACCTCGAACCCGGCAAATGGGTCAAGGTCGAAGGCTGGTCCGGCCCGGACGCCGCGCGCAACGAAATCATCACCGCGGTTGCGCGCTACGAGCAGGCGGCCAACAAACCGATGTTCTAGCGCGCGTCTCAGTCGGCGGCCATAAAAAGCAACACGATAGCAGCCCCAATTCCGGTCGGCACACCGTAGCGTTCCACCGGCGATATTGCGTCACCCGCGATGATTTCCACTGGCACCTCCGTTGCCTCGAGCACGCGGTTGGTAGTCGAGTCTTCGAGCATACGGGTCAGCGAATTCTTGCGCGCGGTGCTCATGACAATCCGATCGCAATGCAGACGCCGCGCGAACTCCGGAATCAGCGTTGCCTTGTCGCCAACTTCGAGATGCACCGTATACGGCACGCTGGAATTGTCGAGCATTTCCTTGATGCGCATAACGGCCTTCTCGCCCTGCGCACGGTGATACTCGCTACGGTCTCCCCGGCTCACGAAATTCGCGATGTGCCGCGAAAACGGCGGCTGCACATTCAACAAATGCACCTCGATCGTAGGATTCTTCATGAACTCATTAAGCACTTGTCTTGCCGCGTACTTTGAGTTCGGCGAGCCATCGACTGGAAGCAAAATTTTCTCCATGCTGTTTTCTCCTTGTGAAGGTGATACTACGACTGACTGCGTTGACCGCGATTGCCTGGAACTTCGCAAATGCGCAATGATACGGGACTCAATGCGGCGATGGTTTTTAACGAAACCCGCCATAAGCACACTGCCTACGATGAGCACGGTCAGCAAGGGCGCGATCAGCGTGTAACTTGCGAAAAACGGTTTGAGCATAGGTTCGGCCGTCATCATTTTGACCGCGGTCCATGCGAGCACGCCGGCGCCCAAATACACGATTGCAGGATAGCGGTCGACGAAGCGCAGGATCAGTGTGCTGCCCCACACCACTATCGGGATGCTGACAAGCAGGCCCAGAACTACTAGCAGATAACTGCCGTGCGCCGCGCCGGCTACTGCGAGCACATTGTCCAGGCCCATCACAAGATCGGCCACGACTATCGTCTTGAGCGCGGGCCAGAATCCCGCGCCCGATTTCAGTTTGACGCCATGCTCCCCCTCGGGCGCCGGCAGCAACAGCTTGTAGGCGATCCAGATCAGCAGCGCGCCGCCGGCGAACAACAGGCCGGGAATTGCAAGCAGCCAGACGACGATCATCGTCATCAGACTGCGCACGGCGACGGCAACCACGGTACCCCATATGATCACGCGTGAACGCAAGTGCAAAGGAACGTCGCGCGCGGCGAGCGCTATTACGATCGCGTTGTCACCCGCCAGCACCAGATCGATAATGATGATCGCCAGCAGCGCTGAAAAAAACTCTGTTGATAACATTTCCATCTGCGGCCCTCATGGTGGTTGGGCGGCCACGCGCATGTCGCGCAACCCGCGTGGCGAAAATTATGCATAACAGCGGCCACAAGCTGAAATGAAGTTTCGTAATACAACGCCGCCGCCGCCGCATCATTACAAAATATAATGAGAGCGTAAGGCTGCGTCCTATTGCCAACGATAGAGTGGTGCGTATACTGAGAGGTGCCGAATGAATCTATTCGGCACCCTCCAAAGGGGAGTAGCTTCGGTAGCGCGCGACTGGCTACTACTGCACAATCGTCAACACGGGAGTAATCCCCGGTTGTGCCGGCAACCAAAGCGTTGCGAGCAAGACCTTTGCCAGCATGGTGAAGGTCTTTTTTATTTGGCGACCTGAGCCTGTGCGAGGTGAAGGCCGCTGCCCTGATGCACTTTTAAAGGCACGGCATTGTTCAACTCTTTACACAGGAGTACGACATGCTGCGCACTAAAATCCGTCGCTATCTCAAGCATGGTACGCTGCGTCAACTGAGCGTTTTCGAAGCAGTCGCACGTTTGCGCAGTTTCACTCGCGCCGCTGAGGAAATGCACATGGCACAGCCCACGGTGTCCGTGCTGATCAAAAAACTTTCCGAAAGCGTAGGCCTGCCGCTGTTCGCACAGCGCGGGCGAACAATAGAGCTTACCGCTGCCGGCAGCGCGCTCGAAGATGCGTGTCACGAAGTGTTCGGCACGCTTATGCGCCTGGAAGACCATCTCGGCGACCATCGCGAGCGCGGCGGTTATTCCGTTGAAACGGGCGACCATAGCGCCGCGCTGCAGGCCATACAAAACGAATAAGCTTCGGTGCGCATTTGACTGCGCGCCGCGCTGGCGGCCATCGGAAAACTGCGCCAAGACCAAGTGACAGCAGGATCTCGCGTGCCCGTTCGGGCGTTCTTCGCACAAATGTAAAGGGCGGCCGAAGCCGCCCTTGATTAATCAATTCACCTGTCAGCGTTTTTGCTGTTGCATGAATTGCGATTGTGAAATCTGCGGCTTCTCCAGCGCTTCCAGTTTTTGCAGACGCTGGTCGAGAATGTCCGGAATGCGACCGAATCCCTGGACAAACCCTTCAGGTTGAAAAACGTACTGGCCTAAACTATTGTTCCGCTAGGCTTTTTAGTCTCGGATCATCAGGGCGCTCATTCGATGCTGCCTTCCAATATTTGCGCGCCTCGTCTTTTAATTCCATTTGATCGAGCCATGCTGCATAAGCGATCCTGCTGGACAATGCCGCTGACGCAGCGGGACGCAGGGCTTCAGCCTGCCGGCGCACGTCGGCGGGAGCCACTGCGAAATCCGCGGAACTCGTATATTTCCGGCCATCGGGCAAGCGCGCAGACACTTCCCACGTGTATGGCACGCCTTCTTTTAACGCAACGCTGGCCGGCAACTTAAAGGATGGCGTATCGACCTGCGCTTCCTGGATTGAGCGCCCCGTATCGTCGGTAATTTCGATTTGATATTTAACCCCTGACTGCAGCGGCTGCCAGTGAAACTCCGGCTGGGTCTCGAGCGTGCGTGTTTTGTGCATATTCAACAGCTGAATGCGCGCCCCCGTACGGAATCCGCGCATCACCATAGCGCCCTGCGTCACGCCAACAGGCTTTATGCGGATTGCATTACCGCCCTTGCCGAGCGATGAACTGCGCTTTTCGGGTTTGACGCCGCTCGTCACGTCGGGCTGAACCGCTTTGAATACAATCGCCGCTGGTCCCTTGAATATAAACTCGTCTCCCGTATCCAGATACAGAGCGACGAGCGTAGCACCGGCGGCCAGTTGCACCTGCACTCCGGCTTCAAGCTCAGCGAGTATGGTCAAATCCCGCACGCGCCCTTCGGCGGTCAACGTCCCCTTGCCTTGCAGATCGGTCACCATCGCGACGCCGGCGCCCCAGACCATCGCGGGCATCATCAAAGTCGCTATCACCCACACGTTCAGCCATGCTTTAGCTTTGTAATTTTTGTTCATCGCTTTCCTCGATTTGTCTGATTCGACCGCGTCGTTTGTTCAATGGCAGCGGCGCTCGTTGCTAATAAGTGCAAACCGCTTGAATCCGCCTTGCTTTATGAAACCTACCGATCGGGTGAGTTTTTAACACCCGGAGCGCGTCGGCCGTTCATCGATTGAGTGCCGCCCGCGACCTGCTAAACTTTGCGCAATGATACGCGTTAGCGCCGCCATTCTTATCGTGTTGCTCGCCGCCGGGCTTGACCACAGCACGTGGCTATACCAGTTCGATATGAAAATGCTCGACGCGCAGTTCAAAGCATTGCGCGTTTATGCACCGCGCCCGGCCCCCAATGCGGTTGTGATTGTCGGATTTGATGACGAGACCACGAACGCTTTACGCGAGCCGTTCACACTGTGGCATCAACACATCGGAAAGTTTCTCAAGGCTGCAGCCATGGGCGGCGCTTCTGCGGTGGGGCTCGATGTCGTGCTGCCGGATCGCAGTTACGAATTTATCGCGCCCGGCTACGACCGGCAATTGTTGACCGGGATATTGATCGCACGCCGGACGACGCCGGTCGTGCTGGCGCTGACCGTTGACCAGGCAAGCGTCACCCGCCCCATTTATCCTGCGTTCCTCGCCGCCGCCGGGACAAATGCTTCGGGCTACGCGATATTGCCGCAGGATCCGGACGGTTTCGTGCGCAGATTCGACGAGCGAATTGGCGAGAACAATAGCGTGGAAGGCACCCTGGTCGGTCAGCTGGCACGTGTGCTCGGCAAACCGGTCAGCGAAGGCTTTATAGACTTCGCGGCGGGCGCGCCTTTCGTTTTCATTCCGCTGCAAAACGTACTGGCCTGGTATGACACCGGTAACGCTATCGAGCTTAAACGGGCATTTGCAGGCAACGCCGTCCTGCTTGGCAGCACGCTGAAATATGAAGACCGCCTGGCCTCTCCGGTTAACCTCGCGGCGTGGGACCCGGCCGCGATTAATATGCCCGGCGTCCTGCTCCATGCGCAGGCGCTGCGCAATCTGCTCAACGATGGTCTGGTCCAACCTGCCCCGCACTGGCTTCCGCTCGGACTCGCATTGACGGCGGCGTTGTTGTGGCTGTGGGCGCCCGCCCCCGCAGTCGCGTTTGCAGCGTTAACGGCTGTCTCGGGCCTGTGCGTGGTGGCGTCGACTTATGCATTATCGAGGGGCGTTCAACTGCCCGTTGGCAACCCCATCGTCATAGCTTTGATTGCGCTGGGCGGACGCCAGATTCTCGAAACGGCGCTCAATCTTCGCGAGCGCGTCAGGCTGCGGCGTATTTTTGGCGGTTATGTGAGCCCGCCTGTTATGCGGGAGATTCTTGCGGGCAACCTGCAACCGACCCTCGGCGGCGTCAAGCAGTTTTCCTGTGTGCTGTTTTCGGATATTCGCGGTTACACGACTCGCAGTGAAGGCATGACCCCGGAACAAACGATCGCATTTTTAAACGGCTATTTCGATCGCATCGTGCCGATCATTCATGCGCACGGAGGGACCGTCATCAGCTTCATGGGGGACGGCATCATGGCGGCCTTCGGCGTGCCGCAGCCAATCAAGAACCCCTGCCTCGCCGCATTTAATACTGCCCGTGCAATGCTCGACAATTTGCGCGAGCTGAATGCCGAGTTTGCGCAAAAAAATGAAATGCCGATCGACATCGGCATCGGGCTGCATGCCGGCGAAGGCGTCGCGGGACACATCGGCGCCTCGATACGCCACGAATACTCGGTCATCGGGGACGTGACCAACGTGGCCTCCCGCCTCGAAGGCCTCACCAAAGAAGTTGGCTATCACCTCGTGTGTTCAGGCCTCGTCGCCAAATTGGCAGGAGAAGGCTCCGGACTGATCGCGCTCGGTCCGCGCAGTATTAAAGGACACTCTGCACTCGATGTATTCGGTTATGACAGGGTCGTGCAAGACGTAAAAGCGGCATGAGATCGCAGGCGACGCCCACGCCCGGCCCGCAAGCAGCCGCCGATGCACTCAATGCAGACGAACTGCGGGCACGCTGAGCGTGCCCTTCAAGGTGCCGCGCTCGATCTTGGTCATCACTTGGTCAAATCTTGCGGCTACGCCTGACGTCGTGGTGAGCGGCGCGCGCTTTCTGCGCGTCTGCTCGACCTGAAGTTAGACCCCGGCATTCACGCGACCTGTGCGGTGAACTTTACGCCCAGTGCACGTGCCACCTTGAGAACCGTATCAAATCGCGGCTTTGCTCCGGGTGTTAAAGCCTTGTACAAGCTCTCTCGGCCCAACCCAGAGTCCTTGGCAATTTGAGCCATC
>JANYCE010000064.1 GCA_025360445.1 Betaproteobacteria bacterium | reverse complement strand
CGAAAGCGGCCGGTATGGTGTCGCAATAAACGGAAATCCCGTTCGGCTGATCTATGGTTGCTCGAGCCGTAGCTTGCCCCCACCCTAACCCTCCCCCGCGTTGCAAGGGAGGGGATATTAGGTTCCGGCTTTAAGATTCCTTCCCCTGCTTGCGGGGGAAGGTTGGGATGGGGGCAGGTCCTTCGTTCCTAGGGGCGAACGGTTGAGATAGTTCCGCCTTAAGGCCCTTTCGCAGGCGTGATTTCGGCGCCGACGCGATCGACGATCAGGCGGTAGTGCTCGGGCCGGCGGTGCGCGGCGAAGTTAAACATCGTGTGCTTTAGATCGGCGGCGAGTTCGAGGTCGGCGTTGAAGCACACCACTTCATCTTCCTCGCTGACCGACGTCGCGGCGATCTCGCCCGTCGGCGCGACGATCAGCGAATGGCCGAACATGCGGTGGCCGTCCTCGAAACCGCATTTCGCGGTCTCCACCAGCCACGTCGCATTCTGAAACGCCATCGATTGCGCCATGATCAGGTGATGGTGCACGCGTAGCGCCGGCGGCTCGGGATACGCGAGGTTCTCGCTCGGCGTGTTGAAGCCCAGCGCGACGATCTCGGCGCCCTGCAGTGCGAGCACACGGAATGCTTCAGGCCAGCGCCGGTCATTGCAGATCAGCATGCCGGTAATCGTGTCCATGAAACGCCACACGCGAAAGCCCAGGTTGCCCACTTCGAAATATTTTTTCTCGAGATGCTGGAACGCAGCCTCCGGTTTGTGTTCGGCATGGCCGGGCAAATGGATCTTGCGGTATTTGCCGACTAACGAACCGTCGGGGCCGACGAGGATCGCGGTGTTGAAGCGGCGCGGGCGGCCCTCTTCCTGCGTGAGCTCCGCATAGCCGATATAAAAACCGATGCCGAGCTTCTTCGCTTCGTCGAACAGCGGCCGAGTTTCGACCGACGGTATCGTCGCCTCGTAAAACGTGCGATCGACGTCTGCCTGATTGGCATACCAGTAGCGCGGGAAGAATGTCGTGAATGCAAGTTCGGGAAACACCACGAACCTCGCACCCATGCTATGCGCCTCGCGCAGCAGTTTCACCAGCCGCTTAGTCGCGGTGGTCCGCGTGTCAGCCAGGTGGAGAGGGCCGAGCTGGGCCGCGGCAATTTTCAGGTGTCTCGAACTCATGTTAAATCCTCAAACAGTTATTTGGCGCAGATAACGCATAGATAGCTACCGAGAATAGTCATTCATAAATGCGCGGCAACTTTATTTTCGGTGTCGTCGGTGCACTCCGTGCCAAGCTTTTGCTACCAATCCGCTGTATTGGCGGCGCCGATCAATTGCATTATGCGGGCCGTTGAAGAACGGGTAACTCGCGCGAGAAAATACGCCGGCCACGCTTAAATCCGGCCAGCGGCAGCGCGCATTTGGCAATGACGTCGCAAGGCCGCGTCTCGCCCCACACGACAAGGTTTGCTGCTTTGCCAACCGCGATGCCGTAATCCGCGATACGCATTAATTTCGCCGCGCGGTTGGTGATCATCTCGAAACACACGCCCAGATCTGCCGGGCCGTCGCGCTGCACGACATTCGCATAGAGGTTGGCGATCCGCGTCAGCGAGCAGTCGCCGTATGGCGTGAACGGGTTCAACACGTTGTTCGTCGCTATAGTGCAGTTCGCTCCATTGGCGATCAGCGTGTTGGCGTCGGTAACGCCGCGCATCACGGTGTGCTCCATGTGGCGCCCGGCGTTGAAGAGATCGGTCGCCGGCAGCACCGCGAGCGACACGCCCGATTGCCCGAGCCGCTTGCCGACCGCGGCCTGTTGCTTGACCGGCATGCAGGAGAATTTGGAGCCATGGCCGAATGCAACGCGCCCCTGCCAGCTGAGCTGGTCTGTGAGCTCGCAGACCTGCGGATAATCGAGTTCTTTGACGTCGTAGCCGCCGTCGAGATGAAAATCGACATCGATGTCGTATTGTTTTGCGAGCTCAAACACGCGGCGGATCTGGCCGGGACCATCTTTGTCGTAACGGATACCGCCGCCGATTACCGGCGCGCCGCGCTTGAGACAATCGACCAGGTTTTCATCCGCACCGGCGACACCAGTCCAGCCCTCCTGCAGAAACACGCATGGCTGAATGTCGATTGCCCATGCGTAATCCTTGCGCAGTTGCTCGATCGCTTCAAATCCGAGCAGCCCGACATTGGGATCGACTTCGACCTGCGTGCGCATATGCGTGACGCCGTGCAGAAGACACTCCTCGATCGTCGCCGCGGCGCGCGCGTAAATATCTTCGAGCGTGAACGTATGCTTGATCGACGCAGTTCGCTCCATGTGATCGCGCACCATGCGATCGGGCTGTAGCGGCACGCGGTCGATGATCAGCGCTTTGTCGAGATGAAAATGGCTTTCGACGAGACCCGGCGAAACGAGCTTCCCGCCGGCGCCATGTACCGGGCCTTCAGCGGAGAGCTTCGATTCGATCGCAACGATGATGCCGTTTTCAATGCCGATGTCGACCGTGGCCGTATCAGGCGCGGCGCCGGCGAGCCTGGCGTTTTTGATAATGAGGTCCAACGCTATTCCCTGAAGATAAAAAATTTGTAAAGAAGACGCTGCATGATAGGTAGAATTATCGCCTCGATCAAACCCGGCGCCACCAAACACATCTGGCTGATGGTATTCATGCGGGCGTCGAGGGCGCGCCGCTGAAAACAGTCGCCATCAACCATGCCCATAACCAATCGCGCCTGATTAACCGGGTTCGCAGGCTATACGCGGGCGGGTAGGGAATAATCAGGGCGCTGCAAAAAGCTTCTAACAGATTTCACCAATGTCCCATCAGGATGAGTTCGGTCGATTAATGCCAAATGGCTCAGCCAAAAAAAACCGCCCACACGGGCGGCGAAGTGCCCTTCGTAGGGCTGTAGAGCAGGGAGGTAGAACAAATTAAGCATATGCTAATGAGGCGATGCAGTATGTAGTCCGATCTAAGCGAAATATGTCAGACAGAGTTGGCTTGTACGGCACTGCGGTCAACAACCAAATTTTCTAACAGCCCTACACTTCGAGTCCCGGCGCCTTTGCGAGCTGACAGCCGTCGATGCGCCAACTCCCGTCGGGCTGGCGCTGCATCGTATAGAGCGCAATCCATGCGCGTCCCTGCTCATCAGTCATGCGGACTGGCAAAATTACTTCGCCGGCGACAATTTCCGGCTTCTCGAACTGCACCGCTTGGCGGCGATAAATCACCGGATACGCAGAGCGCACCATCTCGATGAATTTTTCGGGCGTGCCGAACTGCTGCCGGATACGGTTAGTTGCCTTCGCAAAAGCACGCCGGGCGTCATCGCGCGTAAAGGCATCGAGCTGATCAGCGACCACGGCATGGATGGCGAGCGCATCTTGACGACCGACGTCTGCGGCAAGTGTCGGCGACCATGCAGCCAGCAGGGACAGAGCCAGCAGAAGCGATCGGGTCATGCGTAATTATAGAGATAGACTGCGCATGGCCCAAACGGGGCCAGCATACCGGCCGCCGCGATTGACTACACCAGGGGCACGCGCTAGAGTTTCAGCCAGCAGAGGTGGGTTGAGTTTACGTATTTGCCCTCGTTTTCCTGGCGATTAAGAATTAACCACCACCCACTGACCAAATGAATCGTATCCTTGGCCGCCGCGGGCCGCGCGCCTCCCTGTCGCCCGGCACGAAAACCGCAATTCTGTTCGGAGCACTTGCCTTGCTCACGGCGCTCGTGGCCTGGCTGGACCCGCGGCCGAGCCTGCGTCACGTGCAGGTGTCGATTCTTTCGGCCGGCGCCACCGGCAGCTACTACGCTACCGTCGAGAAGATTGCGGCCGAAGCGGCGCGGCGCAAAGGTCGAGTACACAACTTGTCTTCGGCCGGATCGGTGGAAAACGTCCAGCGGCTGATCGCCGGGGCGAAAGACTGCACAGTGCATTTTGGTCTCGTGCAGGACGGCATTCCCTACCCCGAAGGACATAAGCTCGAGGTGATCGGCCGGTTGCCGCGGCCGGAGTCACTGGTCATTCTCGGGCGTCATGTTGAGCGCGTTCGCACGCCGGCGGACATGCA
>JANYCE010000040.1 GCA_025360445.1 Betaproteobacteria bacterium | reverse complement strand
TTGCCTTGCTGCATATCGTTCAACGTCGCGGTGATCGCGGCGCGTTGATCGGGTGTCTCCTCGAACGGAAACGCGTCGCTGAATGCTTCGTAGTCGTGTTGCTCCAGCTTGAAGGCATGGCCCTCGCGCAGCGCGCGCTGCGCATAAAGGTTCAGCAGTTCGGCAGCCGTGTCGCGCACCTGCGCGGCCGCTTTTTTCCTGGCCTTGTCCCATTGGCCGCTGCCCAGGTCATGCAGCGGCGCCGTATCCGCGGCGGCACCGCTGTAACGGCTGATCAAATGAAGCTGTGATACCGGCACGTATAGTTTGTCGCCGCGGGTGTATTCGAGCGTTAAAAATTCGGTCGCGCCTTCGCCGAGATCCAGGTTCTGCAAGCCAAGATAACGGCCGATGCCATGTTGCAGATGCACGACCGGGTCGCCGACTTTCACCTCCGACAAGTCGCGCAGCATGCCCTCGCTGCTGGTCTTGCGGGTCTCGCGCTCGCGCCGCGTGCGTACTTGGGAAGCGTAAAGCTCGTTTTCAGTGACGATTGCGAGGCGGCGCTCGTCGAGCAGAAATCCCTCGCTCAATGGCCCAACGCCGAGCATCAGAGGTGCATCGCTGGCGAGAAACTCGGCAAAGTTTCCGCACGACGCCGGTGGAATGCCATGCTCGCGGAAGTATTCAAGCATCGTTTCGCGGCGGCCGAGTGCTTCAGCCAGCACGAGAACGCGGCCGTCGTAGTTCGCGATAAACGTCCGGAATTGGTTCAGCGGTTCGTCGGCGCGGCGGTCGACGGCGACCGGCGGCAGCGGTGAAGTCGGGATTGACGATTGCGGGTTGTGGATCGGGGAGGGGGGGGCGAAATTGTCGACGGCGGAAATCTCGACGCGCGCGAACGGTTTGATCGCGCCAAAAAACGCGTCAGTCGTTAAAAACAAATCGCGCGGCGGCAGCAACGGCTGGCTGCGGTCGCCGCCGAGCAATGCGAACCGCGCCTGCGTATCTTGCCAAAATTGTTCAACCGCAGGCGTCACGTCGTGGTGCAGGACCAGCGTCGTATTGGCCGGCAGGTAGTCGGTCAACAGCGCGGTGTGCTCGAAGAAGAGCGGCAAATAATATTCGACGCCGGCCGGCGCAATGCCGTTGCTGACGTCCTTATAAAGCCGCGAGCGCGACGGGTCGCCTTCGAAGCGCGTGCGAAAATTCCGCCGGAACATCGTTTGACCGTCTTCGTCAATCGGAAACTCGCGCGCCGGCAGGAGCCGCACTTCATTGACCTTGTAAATGCTGCGCTGGGTGTCGACATCGAAACTGCGGATCGATTCGATCTGGTCGTCGAACAGGTCAAGACGGTATGGCAGCACGCTGCCCATCGGAAATAAATCGATCAAACCGCCGCGAATACTGTATTCGCCCGGCGACAGCACCTGCGCCACATGCGTATAGCCGGCGACCGTTAATTGCTTGCGCAATTCGTCGGCCGCCAGCAGTTCTCCCTGCTTGAAAAAGAATGTGCGCGCAGCGAGATATTCGACCGGCGCAAGCCGGTACAGCGCCGTGGTGACCGGCACGATCGCGATGTCGAACGCCTGCTGCGTGATTTGGTACAGCGTGGCGAGCCGCTCGGAGATTAGGTCGTGGTGCGGCGAGAAGCTGTCGTATGGCAGCGTTTCCCAATCCGGCAGCAGGTGAACTTTTAGCGCCGGATTAAAGTACGGAATCTCTTCGAGCAGGCGCTGGGCATCACCAGCTGTCGCCGTGATCACGAGCAGCGGACGTACTTTGGCCGCCAGTTCGGCGAGCGCTAACGCATCGGCCGAGCCGTGAAACGGGCCGACGCGGCTTGTCTGGCCGGCCGACTGTGCTTCCATGAGCATTCTGCGTTAAAAAAAGGCCGGATTATACAGGCCATCCACCAATAACTGCGCATCAGCGCGCTCGAAGTTCCCCTCGCCCTTTGGGGGAGGGGATAGGGGATGAGGGAACAGGCGCGGTCAACCATTTTCGTAAAGGCCGGTAGTGGCTCGTTATCTCTCATTCCACCCGGATACCGGACTCGTGGATGACCCGCGCCCACTTTTTTTCTTCCGCCAGCACGAAGGCACGGAATTCTTCGGGCGTGCTGTGGGCGGTGTCGGCCCCTGCAGCAGCAAAACGCTCGCGCGTTTCCGGCGCGCTCATCACACGTACGAGTTCGGCATTAAGCGCTGCAATAATGGCGCGCGGCGTTGCCGCCGGCGCGAGGACGCCATTCCATATATTGGCCTGATAACCGGCGACGCCCGATTCGGATACCGTCGGCACGTCGGGCGCCAGCGGCGAACGTGTAAGGCTGGTCATGCCGAGCGCTTTCAACTTGCCGGATTTAACGAACGGCAGCGCCGCGGTCATACTTGGATAGGCAAGTTGCACATGGCCGCCAAGCACGTCGGTGGTCGCTTGGGCCGTGCCCTTGTAACTCACATGCACGATATTGACGCCCGTCATGAAATTAAGCAGCGCGCCGGCGAGATTGGCCGGCGACCCCGCGCCTGACGACGCGTAATTCAACTGGCCCGGTTTGGCCTTCGCGAGCGCGACCAGT